>JAHFDQ010000034.1:3299-20160 GCA_023248915.1 Archangiaceae bacterium
CCGAGCCCGCGACACAGACGAGGCCCGCGTCGGGGCTCACCCCCGGCGGCAGGCACGAGCTGCCGACGAGGCAGGCGCCCCCGTCGCAGAAGGTGCCGGAACACGGCGGCTGGAAGGGGCCTCCGCAGAGGTCGCAGGTGGAACCCGGCCCGCACCCGAGCTGGGCGCCATTGCACGAACTGCCTGAGCAGCAGGGCTGGCCGGCGCCGCCGCAGCCGGCGCAGGCGCCGCTCGACAGGCACAGGTCTCCACCCCCGCAAGAGGCGCCCGACGCGAGGCAGGTCTTCGGGCCGCTGGTGTCGCAGCAGCCGGCCGAGCAGGAGTTGCCTCCGCAGCAGGCTTGGCCCAGCCCACCGCACGGGCGGCACTGGTTGCCCGCGCCGCAGGCGGTGCCCGCCCCGGTGCAGTTGTTGCCCGCGCAGCAGGGCTGCCCGATGGACCCGCACTGGGCGCAGAAGCCGTTCTGGCAGGCCGAACCCGCCGCCGTGCAACCGTTCCCGGCGCAGCAGGCCTGCCCCAGGCCGCCGCAGGCGGTGCAGAAGCCTCCCGAGCAGGTGGTGGCAGAGGCGGTGCACAGATTGTTCGAGCAGCAGGGCTGGCCCGGACCGCCGCACGCCTCGCAGGTCGCCCCCGAACAGACGGCGCTGGCGGCCGTGCAGGTCGACCCGGCACAGCAGGGCTGGCCCGCCGCGCCACAGGTTCCGCAACTGCCGTTCGAGCAGACGCCGCCGAAGGTGGGACAGGTCACCCCGCTCGCGACACAGGCGTTGGCCAGGCAGCAACCGCCGCCTGCGCATGCGTTTGCCAGGCAGCAGGGCGCGCCGGCGCCGCCGCACGAGGCGCACAGGCCGGCCCCGGCGCCGGAACAGACCGACGCGGCGTCCACGCAGGTTCGGTTCGCGCAGCAGGTCTGCCCCAGGCCTCCGCAGACGGTGCACAGCCCGGCGCGGCAGGTGGCGCCGCTGCCCGCAGCGCAGGCATTGGCGGCGCAGCAGACTTCGCCGACCGCGCCGCAGGCGACGCAGGTGTTGGCCGAGCAGACGTTGTCCGCCGCCGCGCAGGTGCTGCCCCCGCAGCAGGCCTGGTTGAGGCCGCCGCAGACGCCGCCGTCCGCAAGTCCGCCATCGCCGGTGCCTCCGCCCGGGCCGCCGTCGTCTCCCGCGTCGGCGCCGCCGCCTCCCCCGCCGCCCGTCCCTCCGGCGTCCTCACCCGCGTCCGTGCCGAGGCCGGGGGGAGTCCCACCGCACGAGCACGACTGTACGAGGGCGACTGCCAGGACCAGGAAACCGAGCGGCGCTCGCTTCATCATGGGTGGCTCCGGGTGGCGAAAGGGGCGGGGCCGCCGGCCGGCAATTTGCCCCGCGGGCCCATTCCAGGGCCGAGTGTGGCAACCCGCTGTTGAGTACCGGCCGCGGCGCGGAATCAGGCAGGAAAGGACGCCGCGGCGTCTTCGGCCGGTGTGGAAAGGTGCGGCCTACAAATTGAGCCGTTTGACAGTCGTCTTGCCCGCGAAGACTTCGACCTCGATTGCGCGCTGAATGCCCTTGGTCTCGTTGACGAGCTTCAAAGTGTGCAGGCCGGCCGGGAGCGGCACATCGACGAGAGGGGTGTCTCCGAGCTTCTTGCCGTTCAGGTAGACCTCGGTCCACGGAGTGCTCTCGAGCGTCAGCTTGCCCCTCGATGCCACCTGCGGCTTCGGCTTGGGGGGCACAATCGGTTTGGGCGGGGCAACCGGAGTGGGTTCGGGTGTCGGCTTGGGTGGGGGCGTAGGTGTCGGCGTGGGAAGCGGCTTCGGGTCGGGCACGCCCACTTTGACCGGGGTGGGGACCGGGGTGGGGACCGGGGTCGGCGTCGGCGGATTCTTGGACTGCGCAGGTGGCGTGGACGAGGCGGCCACCGGTTCAGGGGCGGGAGACGCCGGTGGCTTCAAGAAGACGTAGGCCCCGCCGGCGGCCGCCAAGAAGGCTGCGAGCGAAGCGGCGGCGATGATGGCGATGCCCCGCTTGGGCAGCGCCGAAAGCTGAGACGGCGTGAACTCCGCCTCTTCGTCGGGACGCTCGCCCAGGGAAGTGGAAGGTTCGGCGGACACGGGCACCAGCGGCGTGGGCTTGGCGTCCGGAGCGGGCGCATCGACCGCCGCATGTCGCCCCGAGGCCGATTTCGCGGCCGGCGCCTCGACGGCCGCATGACGCCCCGACGCCGATTTCGCGACCGGCACGGAAGTCGAGCCCGTCGGCGGCCGTCCGCCTGCGGGAGTGGAGCCCGTCGGCGGCCGCGCGCCCGCGGGAGTCGAGCCTGTCGCCGGCCGTCCGCCCGCGGGAGTGGAGCCCGTCGGCGGCCGCGCGCCCGCGGGAGTGGAGCCCGTCGCCGGCCGCCCACCCGCGGGAGTCGAACCGGTCGGCGGCCGCGTGGCCCTCGCACCCGTCGGTGTCCTCGTCGATGAGGGTTCTCTCTTCGGGTCGGCCGGGTCTGCCGCGGCCACCCGAGGCCTGGACGGCTCTTTGGTCTGCCTCGGAACCGACGTGCTCGACTGCTCCTTGACCACCACGTTCGGAGCTTCGATGTTCGACTGGCTGCGAATGGGCGACAGGTCTTCGAGCTTGTTCTTCAGGCCCGAGGGGGTCGGCTGGTACTCCTCGCCCTCGGTGCCGCTGGCGTCGGCCACCCTGAGCTTGCTCTGCTTCCGGGCGGCGTCGAAGGTGCCGGTGAGGAACTCGGCCAACGACTTGTCGGTGCGCACGTACTTGCGCGACACCAGAAAGCCCGACAGCGCGTCGGCCAGGTCGGAGGCGCTCTGAAAGCGCTGAGTCAGGTCGCGCGTCATCGCCTTGACGACGATGGCGTCGAGGTCGGCGGGAATGTCGGTGCGCGTCTTGCTCGGCGGGGGAATCGGCCCCGAGAGCACGGCCTTCAAGGTCGCCAGGTCGTTCTCGCGCTTGAACGGCCGGACGAAGGTGAGCATCTCGTACAGCACCGTCCCCAGGGCGAAGACGTCCGACCGACGGTCGATGGGGTCGCCCACGGCCTGCTCGGGGGACAGGTAGCTGATTTTCCCCTTCACCGTGCCGGCGGTGGTCTTGGTGATGTTGGACTCGGCGCGGGCGATGCCGAAGTCCACCACCTTCACCACGCCGTGGTAGGTGACCAGAATGTTCGAGGGGCTGACGTCGCGGTGGACGATGTTCAGCGGCTTGCCCCGCGCGTCGGTCATGTCGTGGGCGAAGTTGAGCCCGGTCGCCGCGCCGATGATGATGTCGGCGGCGATCTCGACTGGAATCTGCACCTTCTTGCGGCGGCAGGCCTGGATGATGGACGCCAGGTCTTCGCCGGGCAGGTGTTCCATCGCCAGGTAGTACTGCCCGTTGACCTCGCCGAAGTCGTAGATGCGGACGACGTTGTTGTGGTCGAGGTTGGCGGCGAGCCGCGCCTCGTCGAGGAACATCTTCACGAAGTCGTCGTTCTCGCAGAGGTCCTGCAAGATGACCTTGAGGACGGCGACCTTCTCGAAGCCGTGCGGCCCTTGCTGGATGGCCACGTAGATCTCGGCCATGCCGCCCTGGGCGATCCGCCGAACCAGGCGGTATTTGCCGAACTCCATCATGTGGGAGCGATCAACGTGGAAAAGCTGCCAGTCGTCAAATGTGGTTTGGCCGAGACTTTAATCCGGGGGGCGTTGCGGTCTAAGATTTCCTGCATGTCCCCCTTCGTTTTCTCGGCGGCACTTGTCGCGGTTTCCTTGGCGAATGTCCAGGAGCCGGTGGAGAACGCCCACCTGAAGCGCGCAGAGGCCCTGCTCTTCGATTTCAAGTACGACGACGCGCTGAAGGCCCTCGGCAAGGCGCTGTCGGTGCCCGAGAATTCCCGGGCGAACCTGCTCAAGATTCTCGAGCTTCGGGGCGTGGCCGCCGGGCAACTGCGCCAGACGAAGCTGTCGGAAGACTCGTTCCTCAGGCTCCTCACCCTCGAGCCCGAGTACAAGCTGCAGGGTGATTACGCACCGCGCGTGATGACACCCTACTTCGAGGCCAAGCGCCAGGTGTCCGAGCGGGGGTCGCTCGTGTTCCGGGCGGGCAAGCCGACAGTGGCAGGCGACGAGGTGGTGGCGGTCTCGGTCGAGCTGCCGACCGACCCGATGACGCTCGCGCGGAGCGTGCGCTTCCACCTGCGCGGGCCGAGCGGCGATTGGCGCACCCTCACCTCGCACGTCTCGTCTGGCAAGGCGACGGCCGACGTGGGCCAGCTCGAGGTGTCGTGGTGGGCCGAGGTCCGGGGCGAGAATGAGGCCCAGCTCGAGCTGGTCGGGTCGGAAGCCGCGCCCCTGGTCGCCGCCGCGAGGACGGCCGTCGCCGCGGCGCCGGAACCGAGGAAGGCGGAGAAGACGGACTTGACGCCTGCCGCCAGGCCCGAGGCGAAAGCTGCCGCCCCGGAGCTGGTCGTGAAGACGACCGGCGGAGGCCTGCGAACGGTCTCCTACGGCGTGCTCGGAGCCGCGGCCGTGGCCGGTGGAGTGGGGGCCTACTTCGGGCTCCAGGCCAGCGCGGCGCAGGGAAAACTCAGCGAGTCCAACCTCCAGCGCGACTCGAACGGAGTCATCACCAACATGAGCGAGCTCGATTACCAGCGCTGGAGCAAGCAGGCGGGAGACAGCGGCAAGCTCGCCAACACCCTCTTCGTGGCCGCCGGCGCGCTCGCCGTCGGGGGCGTCGTCAGCTGGGTGGTGGGTGGCCCGGTGGCGGTGTCGCCTCTGCCGGGCGGCGTCGTCATCGCGGGCAAGCTTCCGTAGCGGCGCGTCGCGCGCCCGAAGGCACTTCAGGCCAGAGGCCGGGCCAGCGCGACGACGTTGCCGAACGGGTCTTCGAAGTAGGCCACCTCGTCGCCCCACCCGCGCGGCGCGAGCGGGCTCAACAGCTTGGCTCCCGCCGCGAGCACCCTGCGCTGCGCCTCGTCGAGCTCGTCGGTGAAGAAGTACAGCTCGGTGGGCGCCAGCTCGCCCGCCGGCACCCGGAAGGGCGCCCGGCCGGTATTCACTCCGAAGCCCTCGCGCTGGTACAGGCCGAGGCGCATGCCCGAGGGGTGCGTCAGCTCGGCGTAGCTGGGAGTGTCGACCGGCTGGGCCCAGCCGAGGGCCTGCCGGTAGAAGCGGACCGCGGGGCCCAGCTCGGGCACGGCGAGGATGACCAGACAAAGGCGCAGCGGCGTCATGGAACCTCCGGGAGAGAGTGAATACCCTCTGGCCGGCCATGAATGAAACCCTCGCGAAGACCGCCCGCTGGCTGTGCGCCTCTGCCGCGCTCGCCGCCGGGTCCGCCGCCGCCAGCTCGACCCCAGACGGAGGTACTCCCGTGACGATGACGCTGACCTCGCCGGCCTTTCGCGCCGGTGGCGAGATTCCCAGTCAGTACACCTGCGAGGGGAAGAACCTCTCGCCGCCGCTCGAGTGGTCGGGAGTGCCCGCCGCGGCCAAGAGCCTCGCGCTGGTGGTCGACGACCCCGACGCTCCCGACCCCAAGGCGCCGAAGATGACCTACGTGCACTGGGTGCTGGTCGACCTTCCGCCCGCGGCGAAGGGGCTGGCCGAGGCCGTTCTGCCCGCCGACCTGCCCAAGGGGGCGCGCGCGGGCCTGAACGACTGGAAGCGCCCGGCCTACGGTGGCCCGTGCCCGCCCATCGGGCGCCACCGGTACTTCTTCAAGCTGTACGCGCTCGACGCCCCGCTGGCCTCGCTCGGGTCGCCGACGAAGGCCGAGCTCGAGAAGGCGATGGAAGGGCACGTGCTGGCCCGGGCCGAGCTCATCGGCACCTACGAGAAGAAGCGGCCGCGACTGTAAAGCAAGAGTGCATATTGGCCTGATCCATGTAGGCAACTATGCGCACTGGGAGCCGACAACTCAGCCAAACCTCTAGCGCTCGGAGAACTTCCATGACCGTCACTGCCGTCGCGACCCCCAAGCTGCCCGGTTCCCCGTTCCCCTCGCATGAGATGCTGCGGAAGACCTATACGCGCATCGCCAAGGCGGCGATGCAGGCCGGAACGGCGAAGCAACTGAAGAAGGCCCCGGTGGCCCACCCCGAGAAGTACCCCAGCTACGTGATGGACCCGAAGAAGCTCGGCTCGAGCCAGAAGGTGTACGTCATCAAGGGCGACCTCTACCTCGCGTCAACCCCCGTCACCCTGCACCCGAAGACCACCTGGTTCAAGGTGGGGCCGGCGCCGCTCTTCTAGACTTCGCCGAGATTCCAGTCGCGATGGGCCGGCCCGCGCAGAGCCGGTCTTTTGCGTTTCGACGCTAGAGCGACGCCGATGCCGGCCGGGGCGAGCCGCCCTGCTCGAGCACCGGCCCGGCGCGCAGCACTTCCGGCGGGCACCCGGCTTCGAACTTCTTGAAGTTCTCGACGAAGCGGGCGGCGAGCTGCCGGTACTTCGACATGTAGACCGACCGGTCGGGCCAGGACTCGGCGGGGCTGAGCACCCGGTCGGGCACCCCCTCGCAGCTCTTCGGCACCTGAAAGCCGAACACCGGGTCGGTGGTCCACTCGACGTCGTTCAGCTTGCCCGACAGCGCCGCGTTCAACAGCGCCCGGGTGTGGTGAATGCTGATGCGCTTGCCGACGCCGTAGGCGCCGCCCACCCAGCCGGTGTTGAGCAGCCAGCAGCGCGACCCGTACCTGAGAATCTTGTCCTTCAAAAGCCCCGCGTACACCGACGGGTGGTGCACCATGAACGGGCCGCCGAAGCAGGCGCTGAAGGTGATTTCGGGTTCCGCCCCCAGCCCCACCTCGGTGCCGGCAATCTTGGCGGTGTAGCCCGAGATGAACTGGTACATCGTCTGTTCCGGCGTCAGGCGGGCGATGGGCGGCAGCACCCCCGAGGCGTCGCAGGTCAACAGCACCACGTTCTTCGGGTGGCCTCCCCGCTTCGAGGCCACCGCGTTGTCGATGAACTCGAGCGGGTACGACGCCCGGGTGTTCTCGGCCAGCCGGTCGTCGTCCAGGTCGACCTGGCGGGTGACCGGGTCCATCACCACGTTCTCCAACACCGTGCCGAACCTGCGGCAGGCGGCGTAGATTTCGGGTTCGGCGGAAGGCGACAGCCGAATCGCCTTGGCGTAGCAGCCGCCCTCGAAGTTGAAGACTCCGCCGTCGCTCCAGCCGTGCTCGTCGTCGCCGATGAGGCCGCGCGCCGGGTCGGCCGAGAGCGTCGTTTTCCCGGTGCCCGACAGGCCGAAGAACAGCGCGCTGGCGCCGTCCTTGCCCACGTTGGCCGAGCAGTGCATCGGCAAGACGCCCTTTCGCGGCATCAGGTAGTTCATCACCGTGAAGACCGCCTTCTTCAGCTCGCCGGCGTAGGACGTGCCGGCGATGAGGCACAGCCTCTGCGCGAAGTTGAGCACGATGAAGGTGCCAGTATTGGTCGCGTCGATCTGCGGCACGCCGCGGAAGTCGGGCGCGCTCACCACGGTGAAGTCGGGCACGTGGCGCCGGTACTCTTCGTTGCTCTGCGGCAAGAGGAACATGTTGCGCGCGAACATCGAGTGCCAGGCCCGCTCGGTGACGATGCGCACCGGCATGCGGTGCTCGGGGTCGGCGCCGACGTAGCAGTCCTGCACGAACAGGTCGCGGCCCTGCAAGTAACCCTGCACCCGCGCCCACAGCTCGTCGAACTTCTCGGTGGCGAAGGGCCGGTTGTACTGGCCCCACCAGACGTGCCCCTCGGAAGACGGTTCTCTCACCACGAACTTGTCGTTGGCCGAGCGGCCGGTGTGCGCGCCGGTGGTGGCGACGATGGGGCCGAGCTTGGCGATGGAAGCCTCGCGGCGGAAAGCTATCTCCTCGTAGAGCGCCTCGGTCGGCAGGTTCCAGTACACCTGGTGCAGGTTGGACAGCCCCAGGTTGTCGAGCGCGTAGTCGCTCTTCAGCGCCCAGGCCTGTCCTTGCGCCGGCGTGCGAATGTCGAGCAGGTTGTTCATACCCAGTCCCTCACCAGCTTCTTGTCGCCGATGAAAATCTCGTTGGGCGAGCCGGGGTCGAGCGCCCACTTGATGCGCGAGAGCCCCTCGGTGACGTCCTTCACCGTCCCGGCGTAGGACAGGCGCAGGTGCCCTTCCATGCCGAACTCCTTGCCCGGCACCGTCACCACCATCGCCTTCTTCAACAGGAAGGCCGCCAGGTCGCCCGAGGACTTGAGCGAGCCGCGCAGGTACGCGCGGAAGTCCGGCAGGCAGTAGAAGGTGCCGTTCGGCTTCACGCACTTGACGCCGGTGAAAGAACCGAGCTCTTGCATGATGAGGTCGCGGTTGTTCTGAATTTGCAGGCGCAGGGCCTCGACCGTGCCCTGCAGGCCGGTGAGCGCGCCTTCGGCCGCGGCCTGCAACAGCACCGACGCGCCCGAGGTGGTCTGCGACTGCACGTTGGTCATCACCGCCACCAGCTCTTTCGGCGCGACCGCCCAGCCGATGCGAAAACCCGTCATGCCGTACAGCTTCGCGATGCCGTTGACGGTGATGACCTTGCTCGACTCGACGTCCTTCCGGGTGAAGGCGTAGGCCGACGGGGCCTTGCGGCCGTCGAAGACGAGCTGGTGGTAGATGTCGTCCATGATGCAGTACAGGCCCTTTTTCTCGCAGAGCTCGACCACCTGCGAAATCAGCTCGTCCGAGAACATCACTCCCGACGGGTTGTTCGGGCTGTTGACGATGATGGCGCGGGTGTAGCCGGTCAGCGCCCGCTCGATGTCGGACAGGCGCGGGTGAAAGCTGCCGTCCTCGGGGGTGACGATGACCGGCACCCCGTGCACCATCTTCACCATCTCGGGGTAGCTGACCCAGTAGGGCGCGAGGATGACCACCTCGTCCTGCGGGTTGAGCAGCGTGTACAGCAGGTTGAAGAGCGCCTGCTTCGCGCCCGACGAGACGATGACGTTCTCGGGGCCCACCACCTTGTCGTAGTGGTCTTCGGTGTAGCGGATGATGGCCTTCTTCAGGGACGGGGTGCCGTCGGCGGGGGCGTACTTCACGTCGCCGGTGGAAAGCTTGGCCGCCCCGGACAAGATGGCCGGCAAGGGCGCCTTGTTCTTCGGTTCGCCGATGCCGAGGTGGATGACCGGCTGCCCGCGCTCGCGGAGAATCCGCGCTTCCTCGTTGAGCTTCATCGTCGGTGACTCGGCGATGGCCCTGGCCAGCGTGCTGACGCTCATGGTCGCTCCCGTCCCGGTTTCGAGGGGCGCGAGAGAACCCCAATTCGAGGGCGTTGGAAAGAGGTACAAACGCCGCGTGCGCCGTCGGAATAAACGCCGACAGCCTTTCGAGCGCTTCCCTGTCGCGGGCGTGCAGGTGGAGGTCCGCGTGAAGCGAGAAGCCTTCCCGACAAGGCGCTCCTCGGCGCGCGCACCCGTGGCCTTTGCACCTCGGTCTCGGGCAACGGAAAGCTGCGCTGGCCGAGGGCGGCCTCCTGCTGAAGCGACTCGAGCGCTCCGGGGGGTCCGTCCGACACGATGCAATGGAAGTGCGGCGTCATTTGGAGCGCCGAACCAAAGTACTGCACGAAGGGGAAGGCCCCGGCCTGCCCGCCTCGGAATCCCCGGCCGCGAGCTTGCCTCCGCCTTCAAGAAGTTGCCGCGGCGACTGACTTGCCCCGACGCAAGAGGAGCGCTCGAAGAGATGTTCGACCCCAGGGCGGGGGCCGGCGAGCTGCGGCGCGCGTTCCGGAGCGAGCCACCTTGCGCATGCGCGCAAGCCACATCATTTAAGCAAGCTCGTGACTTTCACTTAATGGCCTTCTTGCTCCTGCGCGCAAGCCATTGTATTTAAGCAAGGTGATGGCTGACGCGTGGCGCAACGTCGAAACACTCGCGAGGACTCGACTCCCGGAAATCCTCTCGGAAGCACTCGGCCTTGAGGCGCGACAAGTTCGAGTCAGCGCCGCAAAGGACGAGGCCTACGACTTCAGGGCTGACGCTGGGGGAAAGTCCCTCCTCGTCGAAGTCCTCGGGCCCTCGACGCCGGCCCTCCTGCGCCATTGGGAGCGAGTCAGCCGGGCCGCGAAGAAGAGAGACATCCCCGTGCTCGTGGTTCCGTACATGACCAAGTCGGGGCGCGCGTTGTGCGGCGAGCACGGGATTAATTGGGTGGACCTCTCAGGGAACGCCAACGTTCGCGCCCCCGGACTGCAGATTCGAATCGACGGTCAGCCCGACCGGTACGCGCGCAGAGGGCGCCCCCCTTCCGTCTTCGAGCGGAGGAGCTCACGGCTCACCCGCCTCTTGCTGCAGCATCCTGGGCGCGAATGGTCGGTTCGTGTGTGCGCCAAGGCCTCTGGCCTCAACGAGGGGCACGTCAGCCGCATCGTCGCGCGCCTGGTGGACGAGGAGCTTCTGAGCCGCAACGGCAAGCAACTCCGAGTCACGAGCCCCCAGATGTTGCTCGACGCGTGGCGAGACGATGCGGACTTCTCGAAGCATCGAATTCTCCGGGGGCACGTGCCTGCTCGCTCGGGCGAGGAGCTACTCGGGCTGGTTTCTGGACGCCTCGCGGAGGCTCACCTCGAGCACGCGGCGACGGGTCTTGGCGCAGCCTGGCTCTACGACCACTTCGCGATGTTCCGGCTCGCAACCTTCTTTCTGCGTGAATGGCCGAGCCCGCTGCAGCTCGAGCAGCTCCACTTCCGAGAGGAGCCCAAAGGCGCGAACCTGTGGCTCGTTCTCCCTGCCGACGACGGAGTGTTCGACGGGGCTCGGTCGGTCGAGGGCATTCCGTGCGTGCACCCGGTGCAGGTGTACATCGACCTCAAGGACCAACCTGAGCGGGCCGCCGAAGCTACCGAGCACTTGAATCAGAACCCTTCGTTGCTCGGAGGCAGCAATGCCGCCTCTTAGGCCGCCGACCGCGGCGTACTACACCCCTAAGGATGTAGAGCTCGTCCGAAGCGCATGCCTGACGCTCGCGACGTACCTCGGCTCCTTCCTCGACGACCTCGTCGTCGTTGGTGGGCTCACGCCAACCCTGCTCATCGAGCCCGACGGGAAAAGAGAGACTCACGTCGGGACGCGGGATCTCGACCTTGGTCTCAGCCTCGCGCTCCTTGAGGAGTCGCGGTACATCGAGCTCGTTGCGCATCTGAGAAGTGCGAACTTCGAACCCGATGTGAACGAGGCGGGAAAGCCAGCGAACCATCGCTGGCGGCACCGTGACGAGCACGTCACCGTCGACTTCCTCATCGCCCCGCCCGCTGCGGCCGCGTTGGCAACCGACGCGAAGGTAAGGGTCATCGAGGCCAGCCTCTCCGCCGTCTTGGCCGCCGGACTGCCGCTGGCGTTTCGCGACAGGAAGAAAGTCACACTCTCCGGGAATACCCTACGCGGTGAAGAGGCAACGCGAGAGTTCTGGGTCTGCGGTGCCGGCGCCTTTCTCGTCCTGAAGGCGCTCGCCTTCCGAGGCCGGGGCGAACCCAAGGATGCGTATGACCTCTTCTACGTGCTCGAGAATTTCGGGACGACGTACGTCGCCGACGTCGCCGGCGCGGTTCGACCCCTCCTCGACAGCGACGTTGCCAGAGAAGCGATCGCGATCCTCAAGGCTGACTTCTCTGCGTCCAATCAGCCTGGTCCGATGCGCGCGGCCGAGTTCCTGAGCCGGTCGGACGACGAAGCGTACCGAGCTGACCGGGCGGGCGCCGTCCTCGAACTCCTTCGCGCCCTCCGACTGTGACCGAATGGGGATCGACCTCTTCGTTCGTCATCTCAGCGTTCGAACCGTGGCCGGCAGGTCCCGGACCGCCACCACTTCGCACGAAGCAGCCAGGTTCCACGACTTCGTCCCCGGGTGCACGACGAACAGGCGTGAGAGCTTGAGGTTGTCCATCGCGATGCCCATCGACTTGGTGAACGCCGGCGCGTCCGCGACCTTCATCTCGAATCCGTACCGCTTGCCCCGGTGGAAGACGAGGAGGTCCAGCTCTGCGCCCTGGTGCGTGGCCCAGAAGAAGGCACTGGGATACCCGAGCAGCGCCAGGACCTGCTCGACAGCGAATCCCTCCCAGGACCCGCCACACTTTACGTGCCCCAGCAACTCGTGCCGGTTGTGGACCGACAGCAGGGCGTGGAGCAGCCCACTGTCGCGCACGTAGACCTTGGGGGACTTGACCTGTCGCTTGGCGAGGTTCTCTTGCCACGGCTGTAGCTGGCGCGCGACGTACGCTCCGGTCAGGAGGTCGAGGTACTTCCTCGCCGTTGGTTCCGAGGTCCCAAGTGACCGGGCGAACTCGGCTCCGTTCCACACTCCTCCGTGGTAGTGCGCGAGCATGGTCCAGAAGCGCTCGAGGGCCGCAGCAGGAATCGTGATTCCGAGCTGCGGTATGTCCCGCCTGAGGAAGTCGAGGACGTAGTTGCGGCGCCACGCGAAGCTCTCCTCGTCTGAGCGCGCGAGCAGCGAACGCGGGAGCCCGCCGCGATTCCACAGGGCGCCCGTGCGGGACGGGCCGGCCTCGACCAGGTCGAACCCTCCGAGGTCGAGGTGGGCCACCCGGCCCGCCAGGGTCTCCGAGGCCCTCTTGACGAGGTCCGGCGAGGCGCTTCCCAGAATCAGGAATCGCGCCGGAGGGCGCGGCCGGTCCGCGAGAACGCGCAGGATGGGGAAGAGCCCCGGCAGACGCTGGATTTCGTCGATGATGACCAGGCCGCGCGCGTCCCGCAGAACGCCCATGGGGTACGCGAGGCGGCCCAGGTCAGCGGGGTCTTCGAGGTCGAGGTAGAGCCCTGCCCTCCCCTTCGCCAGGGCGCGTGCCAGTGTCGTCTTGCCCGACTGCCGCGGACCGTGAAGCGCCACCACGGGGTAGCTCCGGAGCGCTGCGCGGACGGCAGCCATGCGTTCGGCGCGTCGGACCACGGCCGCAGACATACCATGAAAACCTAAGCGCCATCTTTAGCTTTTCATGATACGTCTGCGGCCGTCCCGGTTTCGAGGGGCGCGAGAGAACCCCAATTCGAGGGCGTTGGAAAGAGGTACAAACGCCGCGTGCGCCGTCTTGTCGCCCTGTTCGCGCTCTCCCTCGCCGCCGGGTGCGGCCCGGCCGGGCTCGACTTCGGCCCGAAGTTTCTCTGGGGAGCGGCCACCTCGGCGCACCAGATTGAAGGCAACGACACCGACAGCGACATCTGGGCCTGGGAACAGGCGGGCAACACTCTCGAGAAGGCGGGGCTGGCGGACGATTCCTACCGGCGCTTCACCGAGGACTCGCGGCTGCTCACCGAGGCCGGGCTCAACGCCTACCGGTTCTCGCTCGACTGGTCGCGGCTGGAACCGAGCCCGGGCCAGTGGAACGACGAGGCGGAAGCGCACTACCACGCGCTGCTCGACGACCTGAAGGCGCGCGGCATTCGCCCGATGGTGACGCTGCACCACTTCAGCGCCCCGCGCTGGCTGAACGACTTTGCCCGGCCGCCGGGCGGCATCGACGGCTGGGCCGACCCCCGCGCCGCCGACGCCTTCGAGAGCTTCGCCCGCCACGCCGCCACCGCCTTCGGGGGCCAGGTCGACCTCTGGCTCACCTTCAACGAGCCGATGGTGTACGCGCTCGGAGCCTACGCCGAAGGGCACTTTCCACCCGGTACCCACCAGATGGACCTGACCGAGAAGCTGTTGCCGACGGTGCTGCCCAACCTCATCGACGCCCACGTTCGCGCGGCCCGGGCGATACATGAAGCCGACACCGTCGACGCCGACGGAGACGGCAGCGCGGCGCGGGTCGGCATCGCCCAGGACATCGTCCCCCTGCACCCGGCGACCGGCGCCGACCGGGCGGGGACGGCCCGCTACGACTCCTTCTACAACCACCTCTTCCTGCGCGCGGCGGCGCAGGGCGCGTACGACGCCACCCTCTCGGGCGACGGGCCGGTCGACCACCCCGAGTGGGCGGGGTCGCTCGACTTCGTCGGCATCAACTACTACACGGCCGTGGCCTTCGTTTCGGCGCAGGCGTTTCACCCGGTCGAGGGGCTGCCCTGCGACGGCAGCCTCGAGACCGCCACTGGGCTGCCGCTCGAGGCCCTGGGCTGCCCTGCCATCAAGGGCGAGCGCAGCGACCAGGGACAGGAGATTGTCCCCGACGGACTGCGCGAGGCGGTCACCGCGGTCTGGCAGGCGTACGGGTTGCCCATCTTCATCACCGAGAACGGCGTCGCCACCCTCGACGACGACTTGCGCTCGCGCCACCTGGCCGCGCACCTGAAGGCCCTGCACGCCGCGATGGCCGCGGGAGCCCGCGTCGAGGGCTACTTCTACTGGTCGCTGCTCGACAACTTCGAGTGGGGCAGCTTCGCGCCGCGGTACGGCCTGTATCGGGTGGACTACGCGAATGACTTCGCGCGCTCGCCGACCGGGGCCGTGCCGCTCTTGCGACGCACCGCGCGGGCGAGCCTGCTCTCCGACCAGGACGTGCGGGAGCTGGCTCCATGAAGCTGCGCGCCCTGGGGCTCGGCCTCGCCGTGGCGGCGCTCGGCTGCCCCAAGCAGCCCGCCGAAGTTCCGGTTTCGGTGACCGAGACCGACGCGGCGGTGACGATTCACGGCAAGGGAGTGACGGTCGAGGTCGGCCGGGCCGCCTTCTCGCTCGAGTTCACCGCCAGCGGCGCGCCGGTGACCACCGCCGCGGACTCAGGCGTCTACTTCACCCAGGCGGGAGTGAAGGTGCCGCTCGGCTCGCTCGACGGGTGGACGCTCGCCGACGACCGGGTGACGCTGCTCGTGGCCTCGGCGGCGGGCCAGGCCCGGGTCGAGGTGTCCTTCCCGCGGCCGGGGGTGGCCCGGGTGGCGCTGACGCCTCCCGCGGCCGCAACCGCCGACTACGCCGGGCTGAGGTTGGCGTC
Source organism: Archangiaceae bacterium (assembly GCA_023248915.1). Classification (GTDB taxonomy): domain Bacteria; phylum Myxococcota; class Myxococcia; order Myxococcales; family Myxococcaceae; genus JAHFDQ01. The sequence goes on from JAHFDQ010000034.1 coordinate 18,156, forward strand.
GCCGCGCAGCGAGGCCGTCTACGGGCTCATCGAGCGCATCGAGTCGTCGGTCGGCTCTAGCGAATTCATCCCCGAAGAGGTCGGCACGCTCGACCGGCGCGGCACCGTGGTCGAGATGCAGTTGACCTGTTCGCTGGCGCTGTACACGCCCTTCTTCCAGACCTCGCGCGGCTACGGGCTGTACGTCGAGGGCACCAGCATCGGCCACTACGACATCGCCGCGGCCGACCGCGACGTCCTCGAGCTGAAGTTCGAGCTGCCGCCCGGCGTCACTTCCTTCGCCTTCGACTTTCTCGACGGGCCCGAGCACGACCAGATTGTCGACCGCTACACCGCGCTCGCCGGCAGGCCCTTCCTCCCGCCCGAGTGGGCCTTCAAGCACTGGCGCTGGAGGGACGAGCACCGGCTCGCCGCCCCGGCGCTGTTGGACGGCGTGCCGATGAACGCGGACCTGGTGGAAGACATCACCCAGTACGAGGCGCTGGGCATTCCCGTCGGCAACTACACGCTCGACCGGCCCTGGGCGACGGGTGACGTGTCCGACCTGGCCGACCCGGAAGAGCCCGGCTTCGGCGACCTGCGCTTCGACGAAGCGCGCTTTCCCAACCCGCAGCAGATGGTCGACGCGCTGAACGCCCGCGGCTACCACGTCTTCCTGTGGGTGGGGCCCTGGGCCACCGGCGTCGAGACCCACGCCGAGGCGGTGGACGGCGGCTTCCTGGCTCCCGGGTCGCGCTTCCTCATCGACTTCACCAAGCCCGAGGCGGTGGCCTGGTGGAAACGGCGGCTGACGCCGGTGGTGCAGATGGGGTTCGCCGGGCTGAAGCTCGACCGCGGCGACGAAGACACCCCGTACGACGTGGGCCAGGTTTACGCCGACGGCCGCACCGGCCGCGAGCTGAAGAACGCCTACCCGCTCTTGTTCGCCCAGGTGCACCACGACCTGATGCGCGAATTGCGCGGCGACGACTTCCTCAACTACCCGCGCGCCGGGTACGCGGGCAGCCAGGCCTACGCCGGCTTCTCGGCGGGCGACGTGCCGGGCACCAACATTCTCGGTCAGGCGACCGACTTGGGGCTGCGCGCGGCCATCTTGATGGTGCAGCACAACGCCTTCAACGGCTTCCCCATCTGGGGCTCGGACACCGGCGGCTACGCCCAGTTCGGCGACCGCGAGGTGTTCGCGCGGTGGCTGGAGTTCAGCGCCTTCTGCCCCATCATGGAAATCGGCGGAGTCGGCACCCACGCGCCCTGGGACATGCCGACCGACCCGAGGGTGGACACCGAAGTCATCGACATCTACCGGGCGTACGTGACGCTCCACCACGCCCTGGTGCCGTACACCTACGCGCACGCCGAGGAAGCGCATCGCTCGGGGCGGCCCATCGCCAAGCCGCTGGTGTTCCGCTACCGAAACGACGCCCGCGTCACCCGCATGTGGCAGGAGTACCTGTACGGCGACGACATTCTGGTGGCCCCGGTGTGGAAGGTGGGCCAGCGAGAGCAGCCGGTGTACCTGCCCGCGGGCAGGTGGGTGGACTTCTGGGACCGGAGCCGGGTGGTGGAAGGGCCCGCCGACCTGGTCGAGCCCGCGCCCCTCGACCGGATACCCATCTTCATTCGAGAGGGTGCGGCGGTGCTTCAGGCGCTCTGACGACGAGGGCCTGCTCGAAAGGGCCGTCCCTATCGCGACCGACGCGCCGGCGGACGGCTGAACCGGACCGGGGTTCGCCTGGCTACCGCTAGACGTTTCGAGTGGAAGCGCCGCTCCGGCACCTGTCCTACAGTTTCCTCTTGAGGTCCTTCAAGTCGATGCCGAAGCAGCGGCAGACGCCCTTCAAGTACATCTCGCTGATCTCAGACTTCGCCCCATTGTGCGCGGGGCATGGGCGATCGGTTTAGGACGCGTGGCCAAGTCCCTGTTCTCGCTGGCGTCGGGAGCGTTCTCGTCGCTGGTTTCGAGAACGGGCGACGATGGTGGCGATGCGCATGAGGCGCTCCTCGA
>JAHFDQ010000290.1 GCA_023248915.1 Archangiaceae bacterium
GGGGGCGGTGCTCGCGTCCATGGGCTTGCTCGCCCGGGGCGGCTTCCGGGGGTTGTCGTCGCTGGGCTGGTGGGAAGCGGCGGTGGTGCTGGCGCTGCTGGCGGGTATCGGGCTGTCCTGGTGCGGCGCATGCGGCGTGCCCGGGCCGGGGCGTCCACCCACCTGCGCGAAGAGCTCGAGCTGGGGGGCAGCCTCATCGCCGCCGCGTCCTGCGTCGTCGCCATCGGAGGGGCGGACCTCTTCCCCATCGTCTACCTGTTGATGGCCTTCCTGGTGGGCTTCATGTCGAGGGTGGCCGGGCTGACGCTGCTCGGCGTGGCGCTGGTGTTCGACACGGTGGCCAACCGGGGGGCCAGCCTGTCCACCATCGCCGCCCACGCCGCTTTCCTCGGGCTCTTCGCGGCGATGTACCACGTGGTGCTGGCCGCGCGGCTGGCGGCGGCCAAGCGGGCCGAGTCGGGCGCCGTCGCCCGCCGCATCCGCGAAGTGGAAGAGCGGGCCCGCACCTTCCGCCTGGTCAGCGCCGGCACCCAGGACTCGGTGCCCGGGGTGAAGGACCAGGAGAAGTGGCTGCTCGCCTCGGTGAAGGAGATCGAGGGGGCGGTGGGCAGCGCGCTCGAGATCGCCGAGACCGCGCTGTTGTCGCACACCTGCGCGGCTTTTCTGCTCGCGTCCGACGACCGGTCGCTGAAGCTGCACGACTGCCGGTCGGCGTCCGACCGGGTGCAGCGCGAGCGCTTCTCGGCGGGCGAGGGCGTCTTGGGAGGAGTGCTGAAGCGCGGAGTCCCGGTGCGGATGCGGTCGCCCGACGGCCTGCGCGGCATCACCTACTACGACGGTAGCGTCGCGCCGGTGAAGGCCCTGCTCGCCGTGCCCATCGTCGAGGGCGGAGGCCTGGTGCGGGGGGTGCTGGTCGCCGACCGGCTGAGCGACGAGGCCTTCACCGACCGCGACGAGCGGCTCTTGGCGGCGGTCAGCTCTGAGGTGCTCCGGTCGATCGAGGTCGAGCGGGTGATGGGCTACATCCGCAAGGCGCGCGACGAGAAGGACCGGTTCTACCGCGCCATCGAAGAGCTGAACCGCGCCGGCTCGCCCGAGCAGGTGTTCCTGGCCGTGCTCGAGAGCGCCCGCCAGATCGCCGGGCTCGACTTCTCGGCGGTCACCCTGGTCTCGGAAGAAGACGGCAAGAGGGTGCACCGCATCGCCCGGATGACCGGCGTCACGGCGCAGGGCCGGGCGCTGGAAGGCCGCACCTTCCCCGACAACAACGGGCTGGTTGCCAACGTCGTCCGCTACGGGGCGCCGCTGCCGGGGCGCGACCTGAAGGCGATGGACAAGCAGGTGATCTTCGACGCCGACACCCAGGTGCGGGGGCTGTTGGCGCTGAAGATCTTCCCGCTGGTGGCCGGCGACCGGATTCTGGGCACGCTGGTGGCCGGTTCGCGCAAGAAGAACGCCCTCGACGAAGACCGGCTGGGCATGCTCGAGGTGATGGCGATTCAGGCCGCGCAGGCGGTACTGAGGGCCCAACTGTTCGAGCAGATGGAGAAGATGGCCACCACCGACGGCCTGACCGGGCTGTTCAACCATCGCACCTTCCAGTCGAAGGCCGACGAGACGCTGGCCCACGCCCGCCGCTACGGCCGCAAGTGCTCGCTCATCCTCACGGACATCGACCACTTCAAGAACGTCAACGACACGTACGGCCACCCCATCGGAGACGTCGTGCTGAAGGGCGTGGCGCGCATCATCCGCGAGAAGGCGAGGGACACGGATCTGGTGGCGCGCTACGGCGGGGAAGAGTTCGCGGTGGTGATGCCTGAGACCGACGCGCGCGGGGCAGAGACGATCGCCGAGCGTATTCGCGAGGCGGTGATGGCCGAGGTGTTCCAGACCGAGACCGGGCCGCTGAAGGTGACGCTGTCGCTCGGCATCGCCACCTGCCCCGACCACTCCACCGAGAAGAAGGCGCTGGTCGACCTGGCGGACCAGTGCCTCTACCACGCCAAGCGCCACGGTCGGAACCAGACGGTCTCGGCCGACAAGCTGCCGGGAGTCCGTAGGCTCGCAGCCTCGGGGTAATTGAAACTTCCGTTCACGCCGAGCGAAGCCGAGGGGCCCTCGACTCAGCTCGGGCTGAACGGCGTGAGGGGCGGCGGGTCGTCTAAAGTGGGGGCAGATGGGGATTCGCGGACAGCTCGCCTACCTGGTGCCCACGCTCTTGGGGCTCAACCTCATGGGGCTGGGCCTCTTGGCCGCCGAGCAGCGCCGGCGAGACGAGACAGAGGACATGCGCGCGCGCAACACCCGCGTGCTCGAGGCGGTGGGAGTGCCCGTGGCCATGTACGTCGCGCAGAACGACATGGCCGGGCTCGACACCCTCGTCGCCCAACTGTCCGAAGCCGAGACCGATCCCGACCTGATCGAGTTGGCCGTCCTGAACGACGAGGGCAGGGTGATGGCCCACACCACGCCCGAGAGGTTCGGCGACATGTTCGACGACCCATTTACGCATAGGGCCCTGGTCTCGGACCGGCCCATCTGGGCGCGCGAAGGGGCGCGACTACGCGTAGCCGTGCCCGCCTCGTCCGGGCTTCGCTGGGCCACGGTCGAGGCCAGCTACTCGCTCGACCGGCTCGACAAGACTGTGGCGGCCACGCGCTGGCGCTGGCTGCTCCTCGCTTCGTTTCTCGGCCTGTCGCTGGGGCTCGCCTTCTCGGTGGGGCTCGAGCGGCTGGTGGTGCGGCCGATGCGCCTCTTGCGCAACATCGCCCTGCGCATGGGCGAGGGCGACCTCGACGTCCGGGTGCCGCCGCTCAAGGGGCGTGAATTGGCCGAGCTGGGCGAAACGTTCAACAAGATGGCCGGCGCGCTCCAGTCCGGGCGCCAGAACCTCGAGAAGGCGGTGGCCGACCGGACGCGCGAGCTGTCCGAAGCCAACCTGCGGCTCGAGAAGCTGGCGGTCACCGACGGGCTGACGGGCCTCTACAACCACCGCCGGTTCCAGGAAGCGCTGTCCCTGGAAGTCGCCCGCGCCGGCCGGTCGGGCGCGGCGCTGTCGGTCTTGATGGCCGACGTCGACCACTTCAAGCGCTTCAACGACACCATGGGCCACCCGGCCGGCGACGAGCTCTTGCGCAACCTGGCCCGGGTGCTCACCGGCCAGTTGCGCGGCACCGACTTCCTGTCCCGCTACGGGGGCGAGGAGTTCGCGCTGATTCTTCCCGACACCGGCAAGGCCGAGGCGGTGCAGGCCGCAGAGCGCATTCGGCTGGCGGTGGACAGAGGGCTCAACACCGGCACCGCCTACAAGCACCGCCTGAGCATCAGCGTCGGGGTCGCGACGCTGCGCCAGGACGGAGAAACCTCGCAGGCCCTGCTCGAATCGGCCGACAAGGCGCTGTACGTCGCCAAGCGCAAGGGCCGCAACCAGGTCGCGGTGGCCGGCCAGGAGGCCGCGTGAAGACCGCCCGTACGCTCGGAGTCGCCGCCCTCGCGCTGGCCGCTGCGGCCTGCGACGAGAGGGCCCCGGCCGGCCCCCAGGAAGTGCGGGTGCACGCCGCCAGCCCGGCCCGCTTCGACCCGCCGGTCGGGTTCACCAAGCTTCGGCTGTCGAGCACGCCCCACCTCGACCCGGCCGGCCTCGAGAAGGCCATGGCGCCGCTGGCCGACTACCTGTCCAGGGGCCTCAACGTCCCCGTCGAGGTGACGGTTGCCACCAGCTACGACGAACTGGGGCAGCGCCTCGCCAGAAACGAGGTCGACCTGGCGCAGTTCACCCCGTACAGCTACGTGCGCGCCCGAAAGACGACTTCGCTGCAGCCGATCGCCGCGGTCATCGCCGACGGTTCGGCGAGCGCGGCCGGCTACATCGTGGTCAAGGCCGACAGCTCGGTGCAGCGCCTCGAGGACTTGAAGGGGCGCAGCTTCGGCTTCGTCGACCCGGCGTCGACGTCGGGCTACCTATACCCGCTGAAGCTGATGCGCGACCGGGGAATCGACCCGGCGACCTTCTTCTCGCGAACCGAATTCCTCGGGCACCACGACGCCGCGTTGTTGGCCGTCTACGAGGGGCGGGTCGACGCGACCGCGTCCTACCAGGGAGCGCTGGTGGCGCTCTGGAAGAGCCAGCGCATCGACCCCCTGTCGTTCCGAATCATCGCCAAGACGCCGCGCACGCCGCGCGACATCTACTGCGCGCGAGAGGGGCTGCCCGCCGAGGTGGTTCGCCAGGTGCGCGCGCTGTTGCTCGGCCTGTCGGTCCGCACGGCGGAAGGAAGAGCCACCCTCCACCCCCTCGACTTCAACGGCTTCGTCCCGGTGGACGAGCGCGCCTACGACGCGGTCCGAGAGGTGCAGGCCCTCTTGGCCGACGGAGGCAGTCCCTGAGCGTCAAGGCCCCGTTGGCCGTCACGACCTCGGGCTACGTCGGAGGGGCGTACGTGGCCCTGGCGGTGGCGGCGGCGCGCGCCCACGGGCTGCCGTACCTCGCCCGGCGCCGGAAAGAGCCCCTCGAGGCGCTGCTCTCCACCCGGGCCGAGGCCTGCCTCGTCTTCGGCGGCGACGGCGTCGCGCTGTGGGACGCCGAGGGCTGTTTGCGCTTCTCGCCAGGCATGGCGCGCCTGCGCGTGAAACGCATCGACGCGGGCCACCTCGACGACCGGCTGGTGCGCCTAGCCGAGCTTTCCCCCGGAGCCTCGGTGCTCGACTGCACCCTCGGGTTGGCCGCCGACGCCATCGTCCTGGCGCGGGCGGTTGGGCCCCACGGCAAGGTGGTCGGCGTCGAGAAGAGCCCCGCCCTGGCGGCGCTCGCCGGCGAAGGGATGGCCGCTTACGACTTCGGGCCGCGCTCGTGCCAGGTCGAGGTGGTGCGGGGAGACTTCGCCGAGGTGCTGGCCGCTTCCGCCGATGGCGCCTTCGACTGCGTCTTCTTCGACCCAATGTTCGCGCGCCCCCGCAGGGCCTCGCCGGCTTTCGACGCCTTGAGGCGCTTTGCCGACCGCACGCCGCTGTCGGCCGCGGCGGTGGCCGAGGCGCGGCGGGTGGCCCGGCGGTGGGTCATCGTCAAGGGTTCGCGCTACTCGACCGACCTGCGCGCGCTCGGGCTCTCGGCCGAACCGGGGCCCCGCACCGCCACCGTGGTCTGGGCCCGGCTGAGGGCTTCGGGCGGCTGAACGTGCTACCGCGCCGCGAACTGGCCCGCGGCCTTCAGCACCTTCAGCCCCGCCAAGGACGCGTTCAGTCCCTCGGCCACCGCGTTGATCTCGGCGCCGAGCAGCGCGGCGTTGGCGTCGGTGACCTCGAGGTAAGTGGCCGCGCCGGACTCGTAGCTGACGTTGACCAGCCCCATGTTCTCGCGCGCCAATTGCAGCTGTTCGGAAGCCTTGACCTTGTTCGCCCGGGCGCTGTCGAGCTCGAGCAGCGCCCGCCGCACCTCGTCGGCCGCCTTCAACTCGGCCGACCGCCGGGCCGCGGTGCTCTCGATCACCTTCTGCGCGTTCTCGCGCAGGGCCGCCTCGCGCAGGCCGCCGTCCCAGATCGTCCACGAGGCGCCCACCCCGACGGCCCACGAGTCATACTTGCCGGTGAAGCCGGTGATGTTCGACAGGCTGTACTTGGCGGTGAGGCCGACGTTGGGGAGGAATTGGTACCAGACCCCCTCGCGCTGCAAGAGGGCGAGGTCCAAAATCTTGCGGGCCGCCTGGAGGTCGGGCCTGTCGTTCGTGGCCGACTCGGCCAGCTTCGACGGGTCGGCGGGCAGAGTGGGTTCGGCGGGCAGCGCCACGTCGAAGTCGCCTTCCTGGTCGAGCAACGCGTTCAGGGCGCTCTTGGCCGACTCCAGCCCGTTCTCAGATCTCTTCAGGTCCTGCTCGGCCCGCACCCGGTCGATCTCGGCCCGGAGGTACGCCACCTTGGGCAGCGCCCCGGCCTGGTAGCGCACCTGGGCGTCCTTCTCGTGCGCGACGTTGCTCTCGAGCATGCGCCGCTGCACCTTCAGAGCCTCCTTCAGGCCGGCGGCTCCGTAGTAGAGCTGCGCCGCGGCGAAGAGAATCTCCCGGCGGGCGGTCTCGGTGCCGAGCTTGGCGATGTTCTCGCCGAGGTACGCCGACCGGATGGCGGGCCACAAGGCCGGCGCGATGATCGCCTGGGACAGCGAGGCCTGGCCCGCCCACTGGTTGAAGGGTTGAATCGTCAGGCTGACGAAGCCCGCGGGATCGGGAATGAGGATGTAGGGCGTCTGTGCTCCCGGGGGGTTGTCGAGGCCGGGAGGACGGCTGGGGTCGAACGCCGGCCCCTGGTTCTGGAAGACGTCGCGGACGAAGTAGGTGGTGGGCAGCGAGATCTTCGCCTCGGCACTGTTGCGCGTGTAGCCACCTGCGACCGAAAGCTGCGGCAGGTAGCTGGCCCAAAGCTTCCGCGACAGCTCATGCGCTTGCGCGAGCTTGGCCTGGGCCACCTTCAGGTCGAGGTTGTGCTCTTCCGCGCGCTTCAGGGCGTCGTCGAAGGTGAGCAGCGGAGCCGGAGCGGCCCCGGCCAGCAGGGCCGCGAGGAAACCGTGCGCAACCATCATTTGTCTCCCGAGGCGGGCCGCAGCGCCGCGGGCGCCACGTCCTCTTCGTCCGGTGTTTCGACGTCGTCGGCGACCTTCACCTTGTGCTTCAGCGTGAAGCGGTCGAGCCAGGTGTAGACCACCGGCACCACCAGCAGCGTCAGGAAGGTCGACACCACGACGCCGCCGATGACCACCACCGCCATCGGCATGCGGAACTCCTTGCCCTCGCCCTGGCCCAACGCATTGGGCAGCGTGCCCAGCACCATCGCCGCCGACGTCATCAAGATGGGCCTCAACCGGATGGGCCCGGCCTCGAGCAGCGCCTCGATCATGCCCTTGCCCCTCGCCCTCAGCTCGTTGGTGTAGTCGACGAGCAAGATGGCGTTCTTCGTCACCAGGCCCATCAACCGGACGATGCCGATCATCGCCGGCATGCCGATGGCCCGGTTGGTCAGGAACAGGCCCAGCAGGGCGCCGACGATCGCCAGCGGCAGCGCCAACATGATGGTGAAGGGATGGATGAACGACTCGAACTGAGAGGCGAGCACGAAGTAGATGAAGAGCACCGCCACCGCCAGCGCGATGCTCATGTTCTTGAAGGTGTCGCGCATGTTCTTGGTGTTGTCGCCGGCGACGAACTGCACCTCGCCCGAGCGGACGATCTCGAGCTGCCCCAGCTTCGCCTCCGCTTCGCTGACCACTTCGCCGAGCGACCGGCCAGCGACGCTGGCCGAGAGGATGATCTGCCGCTGGCGGTTCATCCGCTCGATGGTGGCCGGCCCCGAGGCCGGCTCGATGGCCGCGACCTCGGACAGCTTCACCAGCCGCGGCCCCTGCGACATGGCCATCATCGCGGCCGCGCCACCACCCATGCGCCGGCCCGTGGCGGGGACGGTGAGCTCGCCCAGAGTCGCCATCGACCGGCGTTCCTCGGGGTTGAGCTGGAGGCGGATGTCGTAATCGCGGTCGCCCTGGCGGTACTTCGCCACCACGTCGCCCTCGAGCGCCAACCGCACCGTCTGCGCCAGCATGCCCAGGTTGACGCCGAGGTCGGCCGCCCGGGCCCGGTCGGGGTGCACCACCGATTCGGGCTTGCCCGGCCTGAACGAGATGTCGGCGTCCTTGGTGCCGCGGATTCCCCGGACGACCTCGAGCCCCTCTGCCGCCGCAG
>JAHFDQ010000725.1 GCA_023248915.1 Archangiaceae bacterium
AGGGTGGGACGCTCTCGTTGGACGGCGGCTTCGTCGACGTGTCGGTCTCCAATTCGGTCTCGATCGACATTCGTGGTTCGCAGTTCGAGGCGCTGGCGGCCAACCTGGCCCCGAGGAAGCAGCCGTTCGCGCACCAGGTGGGGGTGGTGGGGCAGGCGGGGGGAACCGACCAGGGGGTGTACGGCGCCAGTGCGAACCTGCTGCGGCTCGATCCTCCGGACGCGGGAGGCGACTTTTCGACCGGGCCGATGGGCTACGGCGCTCCGCTGGCCGGGGTGTGGGGCCGGTTCGGACTGGTGCGCTACGGGTACCGGGGCTCATTCCAGCTTCCGGACGCGGGCTCGGGCCTGGTGGGCGGGGCGGTGCTTTCCACGGTGGAGGACGTGGCGGCCCTCTTCGGCGCTCCCGTCGTGCCGCAGATGGGGCCGGTCAGGACACCGACGATTGGCGGGCTCGATCTCCTGCAGCCCCAGAGCGGCGTCGGCACCACGCCTGTGATTGCGTGGACGGCTCCGGCGGTGGGTGCCCCCTCGTCCTACACGGTCGAGGTGAATCGACTGTTCGCGGACGGGACCGGCGTTACCCGCGCCCTGGCGGTCGCCACCTTCGTCACCTTCGCCGCGCGACTGGACGTTCCCCCCGGAGTGCTCGTCGCCGGCGAGGCCTACGTGCTCACCCTCGGGGCGAGGCAGACGGCGTACCCGGACACGGTCCGCGCCCCCCACCGAAACACCCTGCCCATCCACACCGCCGTGCTCGAGTCGGACGTCGTCCTGCCCTGAAATGGGGGGGCTGCTCGGGTCGACCTGCACAAAAACCGTACCCAGTGCGGAAATCGTGCAGGTCAACGGAGTGGGATCGCCCGATTCGGTTCGAACGCGCCGCGTGCTACCCTCCTCGAACCTCGAGGGGACTCATTGGCCGAGCGCTTCTGGCTCGAGCCCGCGCGGCACGCGGAGCCAACGATGACGATTCGCAACGTGGGGACGAATCAGGCCGCCGGGACCGGGTCGACTCCGACCCGGGCGGCCGAGGCTCCTCAGGGCGCAAGGAAGGTCGAGCCGCCGGAGAAGGACGCCGCGACCGCAGCCTTGGCGGCCGCCGGGACGCCCACCGACTCGTTTGGCGCCCGACCAGTTGCCGGCATTCCGCCTCGGCCTCCGGCCCCAGAGGGGCTTCCCAGCAACGCCAACGTCGCGCTCTGGGGCGGGGAGGGGGGGACGACGGGCCTCCACGTGCCGAAGCTCGAGCAGTACGATCCTGCGGGCCCGGGTGCGGCCAAGAATCTCTTCATTCCCGACTACCGCGCGTCGCACGAGCAGTTCCTGAAGGACGCCGCCGAGGTCGACGCGCGGCTCAAGACCGCCGGGCACCCCGGCGCGACCATCCGGTCGATTCCCGTGCCAGACCCTGAGGGCGGCCCCGACCGCTTCATCGACGTCCTCGACATCAAGGCCACCCGGGCCCCCGAGAGGGCCGTCGTGATGACCACCGGAATTCACGGGCCCGAAGCCGCGTACGGCGCCGCGGTGGCGCGCTCGGTGCTCGGCCGGCTCGACCAGTTCGACTTCTCCAACACCTCGCTCACCCTCATCGGGCCCTGCAACCCCTACGGGTGGGAAAAGACTATCCGAGAGAACGAGCAGCACCTCGATCTCAACCGGTCGAACCCCGAGCTGCGCCCGGGAGACAACCCCGCGGAAATCTACGGCGTCGGCAACGCGGCGGCCGCGAAGGTCGACGGCTGGATCAAGCTCTCCGGCAAGTCCGGCAGCATGGCCGCGGCCGGCGTGCAGCTTGCCGCCGCGCTCGGCGGGGGGCTGCTCACCCGGAAGTTCTCGTCGGCCGATCTCGCCAATGCCCTGGGTTGGGGCCAGACCGAGGTCAAGGACGCGCCGGCCTACGCCGACCTCACCCAGTCGTCACCCGAGCTCGCCGCGGTCAACCCCATCTTGCGCGACGTCGTGGGGCGCACCACCCAGGCCGTCGTTCACTTCGACGTGCACTCGGGCGTCGAAGGCGAGGTGTCGCTGGGCGACGAGCTCACCGGCAAGGACCGGCTGACGGTGGGGTACTGGTCGAGCCTCGGCCAGGCGCCGAGAGACCACGACTTCATGGAGACGCTGCTGGTCAACCGCGGCTCGGCCCTCAAGTCCGACGGCAACAACCCCGACGACGTGAAGTACCAGAACGTCGCCGATACGCCATACGCCGTGCAGAAGATGGCGCGGGGCAGCGAAGAGACGCTCGTCGCCGCCTTCACCTACGAGCAGGCGACCCTCCCGAGCGTCGAGCTGCCGCTGGCCCTCGTCGCTCGGATGAACCAGTACCGGGGGCTGACCAACGGCTGGAAGAGCCCCGAAGCCAGGGCCGAGACCGAGGAATTCCTGCGGAACGCCTTCCTCCCCATGAAGGACGCGGCCTGGGTCAACGGGGCGACCCGGAACCTGGTCGAGGCCAACGACATGCTCGGCCATTTCCTGGCCGACGACTGGAAGAAGTAGAAGGGGTGTCAGACCGGTTTGG
>JAHFDQ010000291.1 GCA_023248915.1 Archangiaceae bacterium
GAGGTGCGTCAGCACTCGAAGGAACACTTCCTGGGTCGCGTCCTCGGCAGCCACCGGGTCACGCAGCATGCGCCGGCAGCGCGAGTAGATGGACGAGCCGTAGCGTTCGTAGAGCTGCTGAACCTGCGAATTCGAACGCTGACCGACGGGCGCCATGACGGGTTCCTCGAGACCGCGGGGAAAGTGCTGCAAACGAGCGCCCCAATGATCGTGTCCACTGCGACAAAGTTGCGCCTCGCTTTTGCCAAGAAACTTTACGGTGCACTTTAAAAGAGTCTTGACGACTCTAAACACGTCGTTTATACTGTAATCGAAAGGTGCCGATCATGGCTTCCTCCCTGCTGGCGACCGACGGCTACAAGTTCTCGATGGCGGAAGCGGGCTGGCCGCTTCGGACCGAGACCTTCTATTACTCGCACCGCAAGGGCGGGGCCCAGGTGATGCCGGTGGACGCGGGGGCGCTGGTGCGGGCGCTCTTGCCCGAACCCACCGCAGACGACTACGCCTACCTGGCCGCGCACGAGTACGGCATGGGCATCGGGTTCCAGGCCGCGATGGTGAAGCGCGAGGGGCTCGTCGTCCGGGCGGTGCCGAAGGGGGCGGTGTTCTACCCGCGCGAACCCGTGCTCTCGGCGACCGGGCCGTCGGCGCTGGTGTCGTGGCTCGAGCCCTTGCTGTTGCAGCTTTCCTTTCGGGTGCAGGTGGCGACCCTGGGCCTGGCCGACCCGGCCGAGCTCGCTCGCGAAGTCGCGGTGGTGACCTGCCCCGAGCAACGTGACCTGGTGGCCGAGACGCTGGAAGCGGTGGGGGTGGCGGCGCCCCCGATGAAGGTGGACGCCGACGCCTATCGCGAGCGGGTGCGCGCGCGCGCGGCGGGGCTGGTCGAGATCGTCGGCGACGGCGGGCGGATCTTCGAGGTCGGCTTGAGGTCGGCCAGTTGCCTGGCCCAGCACCGGTTGGCGCTCGAAGGGTGCCTGGCCGCCGGCGTCCGGCGCACCAGCAATGTGCTTGGCGCGAAAGAGCTGGGAATGGTGCCGGTGGGGACGATGGGCCACGAGCACGTGCAGCGCTACGGGTCGGACGAGGCGGCCTTCCGGGCGATGCGCGAGCGGCGGCCGCAGCGCTCGAGCTTCCTGCTCGACACCTACGACACCTTCCGGTCGGGAATTCCGGCGGCCTACGAGCTCATCGCCGAGAGCCCGCAAGGAGGAGACTCGATTCGGTACGACTCGGGCGACAAGGAAGCGCAGTACCTCTTCGCGGTCGAGCGCGCCCGGGCCCTGGGCATTCGTCCGGTGCAGATTCTGGAAGACGGCTTCGACGACGTGGCCACCCGGCGCTTCGAGGTGCTGCGCGCAGAGGTGGGGTGGAAACCGCACGAGCAGTTCTACGGGTACGGGGGTTACCTGGTGGCCTCGACGATGGGCACGCGCCTGACGCGAGACCGCGTCGCGGCCGTCTACAAGCTGACTCAGTCGGGCAAGACGCCGACGATGAAGTTCGCCAACGAGGCGGGCTCGGGCAAGCGCAGCATTCCGGGCAGGCCGGTCCTGTTCCGGCGCCGAACGGGGAACGGCCCCGTCGGCCTGGTCGGACAGGAAGGGGAGCAGCCCCCCGAGGGCTACTTCCTCCTGACCGGAAGCGGTCCCGAGCCCGTCTCCACTTCCTTCTCGGCAGACGCGCGCAGGGCGGGCGAAGACGCTTCGCTCGGCTTCACCCCGGCGACGCAGGGGCTCATCGACGAGCTCGAGGCCCGGGCCTTCGGAGGCAAGGCATGAGCCCGGGCGCCCAGACGCCGCCCGCGCTCGAGGCCGGACAGGCCCGGCTGGCGGTGGCGGCCGGGTCGGTGGTCGGCCGCGAGCACGTCCGGCTGGGGCGCCCGAACCAGGACGGGGTGGCCGTGCACTTCGAGGACGACCTGATGGTGGCGGCGGTCACCGACGGCTGCTCGAGCGGGCGCTACTCCGAGGTGGGGGCGCGGCTGGGGGCCGCCCACCTCGCGGCCTGGGTGCCCGAGCTGTGGCGGCGGCAAGGCGGCACTGCCGCGGCACCGGCCGACCTGGCGCGAGAGGCGGCCGACGCGCTCGTCGCCTACCTGTACTCGGTGGCGAGCGGGCTGATCCCGGGAGGAGCACCCGTTCCGTCCACCCTGAGCGCGACCCCGTTCAGTCCGAGCGGAGTCGAGGGCGGCCCCCCGACCACGCATCGCAACGCCCGTGGAGAGCACAGCTCCCTCACCGGCGGCGTGGCCGACTACCTCTTGTTCAGCTTCTTGTGCGCGGTAGTCGACGACGAGCGCGCCTTCGTCTTTGGCCTCGGTGATGGCGTCTACTCCCTGAACGGCGACGTCACCGTCCTCGACCCCGGGCCGGAGAACGCCCCGGACTACCTGGCCTACCGGCTGGTCGGGGTGCGAGGCCGGGTGCTGCAGCCGCGCGTGCACCTGTGCGTGCCCAGGGCGCAGCTTCGCTCGCTGGCAATCGGCACCGACGGGCTCGCGGACCTGGTCGGACGCGCCAGCGAACCGCTCCGTGACGGTACCCTTCAGGGTGGCCTCGACCAGTTCGAGCAGGGCGAGCTGTACCTGCGCAACCCGTCGCAGTTGCACAAGCGACTGACGGTCATCGGCGAGGTCAACCGGCGCCTGCCCGACGACACCACGCTCGCGCTGATTCGCGGGGAAGGGCAGGGCGGCGCCGCTCGCCCCGAGTCCCCACTCAGCCCGTACGCCGCTTCACATGGCCCGTGCGCAGCGCCGCTCAGCCCGAGCGGAGTCGAGGGCGGCCCCTCGACTTCGCTTCGCTCCGCTCGGGGTGAACGGACTGACGGCGGCTCCTCGACCCCGCCTTACTCCGTCCGGAGCGCGCGGACTGGGAGCGAGCCATGAACGTCTGGGTCGGGACAGAGCGCGCGCGCCTCTCCGACAAGGACCTGCTCGGAGTGGGCGGCGAGGCGCGGGTGTACCGGTGGCGCGACCTGGCCCTGAAGCTGTTCCACCCCGTCGACCGCACCGTCCCGTCGGCCGAACGGGTACGGCGGGAGAAGTTCGAGAAGCTGGCCCGCTTTCCGGCAGGGCTGCCTCCGGAAGTGGTGACTCCGGTCGAACAAGTGACGGGCGAGAAAGGCGAGCCGCTGGGGTACGCCATGCGCGCCGTGGAGGGCGCCGAGGACGTCTTGCGGCTCGGTCAGCGCAAGTGGCGGCAGGGCGTGGTGTCGAACGCCGAGGTGCTCGACCTGTTCCGGCGCATGCACGGCGCCTTGCGCTCCATTCAATCCGCCGGAGTGGTGGTCGGCGACCTGAACGACTCGAACGTGCTCTTCGCCAAGGACCAGCCCTACTTCATCGACGCCGACTCGATGCAGTTCGCCGGCCTGCCGTGCGTCGTCGGCCACGAGCGGTTCCTCGACCCGAGGCTCTACGGTGTAGACCTGGCCGCGGCGCCGGCCTTCTCGGTGGCGACCGACTGGTACGCCTTCGCGGTGTTGCTCTTCTCGTCGCTCCTCTACGTCCACCCCTACGGCGGGTTGCACCCGAAGTTCCCGACGCTCTTGCGCCGCGCCGAAGCGCGCCACTCGATTCTCCGCCCGGACGTCACCGTGCCCCGCGCCGCCGTGCACTTCCGGGTGCTGCCGGACGACCTGCTCGGCTTCTTCGAGCGCACCTTCGACAAGGACGTCCGTGCCGAATTGCCCCTGCCGCTCCTCGGCATGAGCTGGACAGAGTGCCGCTGTGGCCTCGAGCACGCGCGGGCCGCCTGCCCCGACTGCGCCTCGCTGGGAGCGGCGGCGGCGCGCGAGGCGGTGCGCTACCACGGGCGGTGCACGGCGAAGTCGGTCTTCCGTACCCCCGGGAGGGTGCTGGCCGCGGCGGCGCAAGGAGGCCTCAAGTACGTCTACCAGGAGGACGGCATCACCCGCCGGGAGGACGGCTCGCCGGTGATGGAAGAGCCGCTCCAGCGGGGCATGCGCTTCGCCCTGTCCGGGCCGTCGACCTGGGTTGGCCACGGCGGGCGTCTGGTGCGAGTGCTCCACGGGCAGGTGGCCGAGCGCGCCTCGACCGGCCTCGCCGGAAACCAGACCGTCTTCGCCGCGAACGCCTCGACGTCCTACCGGACCGAGGGCGAGTGGCTGGTGGACGGCGGCGCGGGCACGCGCATCGGCCAGATTCTCGAGGGGCAGACCTGGCTGCGCGCGGGCGAGCGGCTGGGCTTCGGCTTCTACCGGGCGGGGCTCACCACCTTCTACTTCCTCTTCCGCCACGGCCGGCCGGGGCTGGTGGCCGTGAAGCTGCCCCAGCTCGAAGGGCGGCTGGTCGACGCCTCCGCCGTGTTCGACGACCAGCACGTGCTGTTCTCGACCGAGGTCGAAAAGGGCGGCCGGCTCACCGGGGCGCTCTACCTGGTCGGGGAAGACGGGTCGCTGGTCGCGCAGGCGTCGGGCCCGGTGGACGGCACGCGCGTGTTCGCCAGCGTTCGGGGCCGGGCGTTGCTCGGGGGCCGGGTGGTCTGCGCCACCGACGACGGCCTGTTGTCCCTGCGCCAGGACACGGGCCGCCTGGTCGAGGGGATGCTGTTCTCCGACACCCAGCCGTTCGTCGGAGCAGGGGTCGAGCTCGTCCCGGGGCCCGGCGGCAGCATCTACGTCGTCACCACCCAGGAGATTGTCCAGCTCACGCTGTCGTGAGCGAAACCGCAGTCGAAAGGAGCGCCGTCATGCCGAACCTACCCGTCCCTGACTTCTACGAGCCCCGCAAGGTGGGAGAGCTGTACCTCGAGCGCGCCGCGCGGGTGGCCGACGCGGCCGAGGCCTACGCGAAGCAGCACCGCATCGCGCCGGCGACGAACGACAAGTTCAAGGTGTGCGCGTTCGGCATCGACATGCAGGTCGGCTTCTGCACGCCGGGCGCCAGCCTGTTCGTCCCCGGAGCGGTCGAGGACACCCAGCGCGCCCTCGGGTGGATCTACTCGAACCTCGACAAGCTCTCGGGCCTGGCCTTCTCGATGGACACCCACCGCATGTTCCAGATCTTCCACCCGGCCTGGTGGATAGACGCCCAGGGCAACCACCCGGCGCCCCTCACCCCCATCTTTCACGAGGAGGTGCGGGCCGGGAAGTGGACGCCCATCGCCCACCCGAGGGAAAGCCTCGAGTACGTCAAGAAGCTCGAGTCCACCGGCAAGTACGTGCTCACGGTTTGGCCGTACCACACGCTGCTCGGCGGCCTGTCGCACCCGCTGGTGCCGGCCCTGTTCGAGGCGGCGCTGTTCCACGCGGCGGCGCGCAAGCACCAGACCCACTTCGAGACCAAGGGCACCCAGGCGATGACCGAGAACTATTCGGTGCTCTCGCCCGAGGTGACCGAGCTCGGCGGCCAGGTGGTGGGCAGCTTCAACACCTCGTTCTTCAAGATGCTGATGGACTACGACCGCGTCTACGTCTTCGGCGAGGCGAAGAGCCACTGCGTGCTCTCGACGCTGCAGGACCTTCGAGACCACATCCAGAAGACCGACCCCGGCCTGGTGGACAAGGTCTGGATTCTCGAGGACGCCATGAGCTCGGTGCCCGCGCCGCCGATTGACCCGCTGCCCGCGCACCTCGACTTCCCGCGCATCGCCGAGAAGGCGATTGAAGACTTCAAGAGGGCAGGCATGCACGTCGTGAAGACCACGGACCCAGTGCAGTTCTGAAAGGAGAGAAGCCATGGCTACGAACGGAAACGGCAACAACGGCAAGAACGGCAACGGCAACTACGACCTGGGGGCGCTCTTCTCGAGCGCCGTGGCGGACGGGGTGCTCTCGCCCGACACCTCGACGATGCTCACCGGCAACCTGGGCAAGGTGGTGATCGCCGGGGCCGCGGGCACGGCGCTGGAGGACATCGTCGCTTCCGACGTGACGCTGATCACCGTGGTCATCGACGCCTCGTCGAGCATCAAGGACCGCGGGCTCGAGCAGGCGGTGCGCGACGGGCAGAACCAGCTCGTCGACTCCTTCGGCGGCAGCAAGGAAAAGGACTCCATCTTGATGGCGCTGTGGACCTTCGCCAGCGGCATGGACGTGCTGCATTCCTACGTGCCCGTCGGCGACGCGGCGCGCCTGTCCTCGAAGAACTACCGCGGGTCCGGCTGCACCGTGCTGTACGACACCTGGTGCGACGCGCTCGCGGCGAACGTGGCCTACTCGCAGAGGCTGCGCGCCAGCGGCACCCCCTGCCGGAGCGTGGTCGTCGTCATCACCGATGGCGAAGACGTCGGGTCGAAGCGAAAGGCCGGGGACTGCGCGCGGCTGTCCCGCGACCTCTTGGCCTCGGAGCAGTTCATCCTCGCGTTCGTCGGCGTGGGCAGCGACGTCGACTTCCACGGAGTGGCCAAGAGCATGGGCGTGCCCGACGGCTGCATCGCCGTGCAGAAGGACGCCACCCCGTCGACGCTGCGCAAGGTGTTCCAGATGGTGAGCCAATCGGCGATTCGGGCAAGCCAGGCGAAGATCAAGGCCGGGCCCTCGGCGGGGTTCTTCCAGCCGTGACCGGAAGGCCGGCTGCCGCCGGGACCTCGCCGGCGGCAGCGCGGCACCGGTGAACGAAACGCGCTTGGACACTGCACCGGGATGCCTCGATAATTCCAGGCCGTGACGCGCTCCGGTCGGTTCCTCGCCGCAAGCCTCGTCGCGCTGGGCGCGTGCGTGGTCGTCGGGGAAGCGCGGGCGGCGGTGGTCCAACAGGTCCAGTCCGGGACGGCCGTCAGCACCGGCAATGGAGTCCTCTCAATCGCAATCGCGCCGATCGACCCATCCGCGTCGGTCTTGTTCTTCGGCATTCGCAGCAACAGCGACCGTCCGCCCGGGTGCGGGCTTCGGGGGCGGCTTTCGACGTCGGGGCCGGCGTCGCCGCGAAGCTCGTGTTCTCGGTGCAGCCGGTGAGCACCACCGCAGGCGCGCCCTTCGGCCCCTCGGTGCAGGTCGTGGACTCGCAGGGAAACGCAGTGACTTCATCGACGGCCAGCGTCTCGCTCGCCCTGGGCTCCAACCCGGGGAACGGCACGTTGTGGGGGGCCGCCCTGGTGGCCGTCTCGGGCGGCACTGCCGCGTTCGCCGGGTTGTCCATCGACAGCGCGGGGACGGGCTACACTTTGGTCGCGTCGTCGGCCGGTCTGGCGGGGGCGACCAGCGCAGCCTTCGATATTTCCGTTGGCCCCGGAGCGAAGCTGGCCTTTCTCGTCCAGCCGTCCAACACCCTTGCCGGAGTCGTGATGGCTCCGGCGGTTCAAGTGGCGGTGCAGGACTCCGCCGGCAACCTGCTGGCCGCATCGACGGCAGACATCACCCTCGCGCTCGGGAACGGCCCAGGAGTCGCGACGCTGACCGGGGGCGGTTCCATCGTGGCGACCGCCGGGGCCGCTACCTTCGCCGGCCTGTCCGTGGACAAGGCGGGGGTCGGCTACACGTTGACAGCACTTGCCCCTGGCCTGTCGGGGGTGACGAGCGACGGCTTCGATGTCACAGCCGGAGCGGCGTCGAGGCTGGCATTCGTGACTCAGCCTGCGAGCGCGGAGGTAGGGGCGACCCTGCTTCCGGTGACAGTGGCCATGCAGGACTCGCTCGGGAACCCGGCCAGCTCCGCGGCGGCGGTCATTGCCCTGACGCTCGGCGACAACCCGGGTTTGGCGACTCTCTCGGGGGCGAGCACCGCTGACCTGGTGGACGGGCTCGTGACGTTCC
>JAHFDQ010000292.1 GCA_023248915.1 Archangiaceae bacterium
CTGCGTGGCGCTCGAGGCTTTCTGCGTCGAACGCACCGGCACCGTCGAGGGGCGGGTGCTCTGGGCGCGGGCGCTCGAGGCGGCCGGCGACGACGCCCAGGGGGCGCTGAAGCGCGCCGAGGCCTGGAAGGAATACCGCACCGCCCCCCGTTTTCAACGCCGCGTCGAGCGGTTCTGGGCCTGGCGCGCCCGCCCGTCGCGCCCGCTGGCCTACGGCGCGGTGGCGGTGTTGGTGGTGGTGCTCTTCGCCCACTTCGTGGCGCCGGCGCTTGCCCGCCCGAGCCGGCCCGCGACGGCCGACCCGTACGCCGACGAAGACCCTTAGGGCTGCTTCTTCTCGACCAACAGGTCGCGCGCCTGGATGAGGTCGACCTCGCCGGCGAACTGGGCGAAGGCCTCGTACTGTTCGGGAGAGACGCGGGCCTTCGCGACGCGCGACTCTTCCTCGACGGTCAGCACCTGGCCCTGCTGCTTCTCTTTGTGCACGAAGCGCCCGAATGGGCCGTTCGTCTTCGCCTCGGCCAGCGGCGCCGCGAGCGAGTAACCGGCGGGCAGCGCCACCGTCGCCACCAGGTGGCTCGACTCGGTTCCGTCGAGGACGAGCGGGGTGCGGCGGGCTCCCAACTGCACGAAGCGCCGGCCCAGGTAGGCGGGAAAGGCGAGCGGCCCCAGCACCAGCTTGGTGTCGCTCTCGACGCGGGCGTAGCGCGGAGCGGTGAAGGTGTACCGGACGGTCAGGGACGCGCCGACCTGGCGGGCGCCCTCGAGCTTCACCCCTGACAGCTCGGCGCCGCCGAAGTACCGCGACAGGGCCCCCTGCAGGGCCTGGTCGCGCTGGTCGGCCGAGAGCGACTCGAGCGCCTCGGCCAGGTGGGCCGCCTCGTAGCCCTGGTACGTTTCCACGCCCGTGCCGGCGAGCTTGCCGTCGGCGGCGAGGGTCAGCTCGAGGCGCACTTCCTTGCTGACGCGCTGCAGGGTGGCCGGAGTCTTCACCCGCTCGAGAGGTCGGCCCGGCTCGGGGAACAGGTGGGCCTCGGCCGCCCCCGCCTGCTCGGGCAGTTCTCCGAAGGGGCCGAAGCGCACCAGGGGGTCGAGCCAGACGGCGCCCGCGCCGGGCACCTCGACGCGCACGCACAGGTATGGCAGAAGCCCCTCGTTGGGAAACAGGTACGGCGCCGGGTCGGCGGTGAAGTTGCGCACCGCCGCGACGCGGGCGTGCAGGCCGATGGCCTCGAGCCCGGCCTTCAAGAGCCAGAGTCGGCTGCCCCGGTCTTGCGCCACCGAGGCCGACGCCGACAGGGTGAGCCCGGCGTCGTGGCCCTGTAGCTTCGCCATCACCGCGGCGTAGAGGGCCTTCACCGCGTCGAGCCCTGACTTCCCGGTCGTGGCCTGCCGGGCGAACTCTTCGACCTCGAAGTTCAGCTTCCCCCGCGACAGGAACGCGTCGGCGTACGAGGCCACCACGCCCTCGTTGCCTCGGGTGCCGGCCCCCACCACCACGAAGGGAAGGTACTCGTTCCCCGAGGCCGGGCCGTTCGGTTCGGGCAAGTAGGGCGCAACGTGCCGTTCCTCGTGGAAGAAGACTTCGTGGTCGCCTTCCACCGTCGGCGCGGCGGCCTGGGTGTGGTGGGCGTCCACCTGCATGCCGGTGCCCTTCGGGGCGAGCACCCGGTAGGTGGACCAGTGGTTCGGCTGCCGCGCCACTTGGTAGTAGAAGGCCGAGGACGTGAAGCCGGGCTGGGCCGGGCCGCGCGCCGCGTTCGCCTGCAGGTATTCGAGCTCGACGTAGTCGCCCACCTGCACGCCGGGCAGGCTGACGCTGTCCTTGCCTTCGATGGCCTCGGGTTCGAGCACCGTTCCGTCGGCTTTCAACGTGCGCAAGGCCAGCACCGCGGCCCCCGGAGGCACGTTCACCTCGGCCACCTCGGAGACGCCGTTCTGGTCGAGCGCCTTCTGCACGGTGTGAATGCGGTCCACCGTCGAGCCATCGGGGTAGGCCTGCACTACCGCGGCGTCGAGCACGTAGGCGCTCGGCGCTTCCTCGCCCTTCGCCTGGGCCTCGTAGGCCTTGATGGCGGCCCGGCCGTCGATGGCGTAGTCCTGCAACAGCTCTTTGCCGGCCTTCGCCCGCTCGACGATGCGCCTCAACTGCAGGTCGCCGCCGTCGTAGCAGAGCGCCTCTTCCCGAAGCGCCAGGGCCAGCGCCGGCGAGCCGGCGAAGTCGTAGACCTCGGCGAGCCGCTTGGCCAACAGGGCGCTGCGCGGCCACTGCTCGCGCAGCCGCTTGAGCAGTGCTTCCGCTTGGTCGAACTGCTTCTGCGCCACGTACAGCCCCGCGAGCTGGCTCGCGGTGGACAGTTGCGACGGGTCGCGAGTCGCTAACTGCAGGGTGGCGGCGGTGGCGGCGGCGATGTCTCCGCGCGACTTCGAGTGCTCGGCTTTGCGGGCCAGGGCTCCCGGGCAGGCCGCGGCGCTCTCGAGCAATTCGTCTTCCCTGGCCACCGCGTCGTGGCGCCGCGCCAAGTCGTACCGGAGCACCAGGGCCTCGCACAGGCCCGGTTGCGCGGCCAGCGCCTCGACCGCGCTCTCTTCGGCCTGGGCATCGACGCCCATCGCCAACTGCAGCCGCGCCTGCAGCATCACCAGCGGGTAACCCGCCGCCGGGTGGGCGTCGCGCGCGCGCTTCAAGAGCTGGGTGGCCTCGGCGTAGCGCTGGTCTTCCACCGCCAGGGCGGCGCTCTCGAGCAGCGAGTGGACGTCGCCCGAGTCCTTGTCGAGGGTGGTTTCCAGGTCGCGGGTGGCCCGGCCGCGCGCCACCTTCGAGGGCAGGCTGCGGTCGCCCAGCGCCAACTCGGCGTTGAGGCCCGACATCGCCGGCCCGGACAGGCGCGGGGAAAGCTTCGCGGCGATGCGCTTGGCCCCGTCGCGGTCGCGCGCCATGCCGTCGAGGACGGCCACCCAGCCGGCCAACAGCTCGCCCGCTTCGCCCTGCAGCGCCGCCTCCAGGTCGGCTGCGTCGGGGTAGACCTGCCCCGGCGCCGCGTCGGGGACTCCCGCCCAGCTGGGCGCGGCGCCCTCGGCCGGGTGGAAGGCGAGCCCCGCGGGCTTGCCGTCGGCTCGCATGACTCCGACGGTGAAGGTGCCGGCGGCGTCGTCCTTGGACAGGCGCACCAGCAGCCGGTGCTTGCCGGCCGAGAGCGACACGCCCCGGGCTCCCACCGTCGACTCGGCGCGCTCGAAGCTTCGGCGCGCGAGGAGCATCGTGCCGTCGAGGTAGACCTTGAACGCCGACGACCCGACCGCGCGCACGACGTGGACGGCCGCCACCGGCGCTTCCAGGTCCATCGCCAGCACGTAGCCGTCGCCTTGCGGGTCTTCGCCCGAGAGCGAGTACCGCCCTTCGGGGAAGGTGAGCACGCGCGGCTTCAGCTCGCCGAACGGCCCCGTCAGCGGCCCTGCCAGCGAGCCGGTCTTCTCGGGGGCGGTGGCCTCGTCGAAGGACAGCACGTGGAAGGGGCTGAATGGACCGGTGACGGTCACCTGTTCGGACATGCCCATCGCCGCCAGCGTGGCCGCCCGGCCCGCGGCGTCGTCGCGCTGGCCCTGGATTGACGCGACCGCCGACCGCAACAGTTGCGCCGCGTCGCCGGTGAGCCCGGCCGCCAGCGTGGCGCCGGCCCGCTTCAAGATGAGGTCGTCGGTGGCGACGGCGATGCCGGCCGCGTCGAGGGCGATGCGGGCCGAGGGAGCGGCGAGCGGGTGCGTCGGCGCCCGTTCGCACAGGTCGAGGGCCGCCGCCAGTGCGCGCTCGGGGTGGCCGGCGCGCCGGGCCAGCAACGCCGTCCCGTACAGCGCCCAGGGCTCGCGGCTGTCCTTGACCAGGGCCTGGTCGAAGCGCGCCTTGGCCCGGTCGGGGCTGGCCTCGACGAGGTAGGCGCGGAACCCGGCGAGCGCCAGAGAGCGCGCGTTGGCGCCGGGCGCGGCCGAGTCGGCCAGCACCTGCTCGATGCCGCCTGGGGGTGCCGCCACGCGCTTCGCGCAAGCCGCCGCCTCGAGGGCCAAGACGAGGAGGAGGGCGGGGCGGCGAGAGGCGAAACGCATGGCTCGGCAGCGTCCTACTGCAACGCTTAGCGCCCGGCCACAATTCGCTGGGAAGTACGCTCACCTCGAGCGACGCCGAGAGGTCGCCTTCGATTCCGCTCGGGCTGAGCGGAGCTGGTTCAGTGCTTCTTGGGCGGCGGCTTTTTGGCCGGTGGAGGAGGCGGCGGTGGAGGAGGCTGCTTTGCGGGCGGGGGCTTGGCCGGTGGAGTGAGTGGCTTCTTGGGTGCCGGCGCCGGCGCCGGTGTCACTCCTGGGCGCGGTGTGGTGCCAGGAGGCGTCTTGACCGCCGCGACGGCCTTGGGCGGCGCGGGGTCGGGCAGGGCGAGCGTCGCGTCGGGCGGTGGCGGCGGCCGTGGCGGGTGCACGGCCACCCACTCGACGGACGTGAAGCGGCAGGCTCCGTCGAGGCAGCCGACGGCGCCCTTCGGCATCTCGCCGAACAGCTTCTGCCAGCCCGGGCCCAGGCTCATCGAGTTTCCCACCAGCCGGCGGTCGCCGCCGTCGCCCACCCAGGCCGACAGCTCGCCGGTCTTCGCGTCGATGGACAGCTCGAGCAGCCGGTCGCCCGAGTCCGGCCCCGACGGGCTCGACATGGTGCCCCGGCGTTCCGACCCGAGCGCCCACTCGAGCAGCGGCGGCGCGCCGCTCGCGGAAACGACGAGGGCCACGTACCGCCCCGGCTCGCCGGAGAGCACCAGGGCGCTGCGGGAGTCGGCGGGCGGCCCCAGGAACAGCGCCTGCGCCGCGGCGAAGGTGCCGCTCGGAGGCGCGGTGACCTGGGCATGGGCGCGGAACGACAGCCCAGTTCCTTCCAGGTCGGCGTCGAGCAGCGCGCGACCCACCGCGGCGTCGTCCCCGGGCGGCGGGAAGTAGATGGCGCCGTTCTGCACCAGCGGCTTGCGGCCATGCGCCACCACCGAGACGGTGTCGGGACCGTCGCCGAGGCTCAGGCGCCGGCGCTCTTCCTCGGGGGAGTCGAGGCGGCCGGGCGAAGTCAGCGGCCAGCGCTGGCCGGTGTCGGTGACCAGCTCGAGGCCCGGGCTCGGTCTCGCCGTGCGGTTCCGGGCGCGCACCATGGTGGCGCCGACGACGCCGACGGCCAGGAGCACCACCACCACGGCGGCCACGCGCAGGGTGCGGCGTGCGGCGTCGGCGGCGGCGCGCTTGGCCCGCGCCATCGGGCTGAGCCTGCGCGCGGAAATCATCGAGGTGGCCGGCACCAGCGGCTCTAAGTCGTCCAACAGGTCGGCCACCCGCTGGTAGCGGTCGGCGGGCGAGGCCTTCAGGCACCGCGAGACGATGGTGTCGACCTGCCGGCTCAGCCCCGGGCGGCGGGTGGAGGGCAGGTCGAAGCTGCCGGCGGGCACCTCGCCCACCAGGAGCTCGTAGATGATGACGCCCAGGGAATAGATGTCGGCGCGGTGGTCGGCGGTCTTGGCGTCGATGCGCTGCTCGGGCGCCATGTACGAGAAGGTGCCCATCGACACGTTCGTCTCGGTGAGGGCGAACCGCGCGGCGAGCGCCCCCGAGTCGAGGAAGCCGGCCAGCCCGAAGTCGGTCACCTTCGGAATGCCGCCGGCCTGCTCGTCGAAGAGGATGTTCTCGGGCTTCAAGTCGCGGTGCACCACCCCGCGGCTGTGGGCGTATTCGATGGCCTTGCACAGGTCGCGGGCCAGCTTCAGCGCGTCGCCGGTCCCGAGCGAGGGCGAGCGCATCAGCTCGCGCATCGACTGCCCGCCGACGTACTCCATCACCAGGTAGTAGGTGTTGCCCGCCTTGCCCTTGTCGACGATGGAAACGATGTTGGGGTGCGAGAGCGCGGCCAGCGCGGCGCCTTCCTTCTCGAAGCGGCCGACGAAGTTGGGGTCGGACGCCAGCTCGTTCGCCAAGAGCTTCACCGCCACGGTGCGGCCCAGCGACAGCTGCACCGCCTTGTGCACCTCGCCCATGCCGCCCTTGCCGACGAGCCGTTCCAGCCGGTAACCCGGAATGAGGTCCTGCGCCTTGGGGCGGCTGACGGCGGTGGGGTCCATGACGGCGCGGCCAAACTAGTGGACCGGAGGCCGATGAACAACGTCCGCTGGTGCGCGGCGGGCCCGAATTCTCCTCACCGCTGGAAAGGAAGCGCCGTCCGGACGCCTCGACGCCTCCCGAATCGCGACAGGCCGAGGACGCCCGGCAGGAGTGCGACGAGCCAGCCGCTTCCGGCCTGGGCACAGCCGAGGTCTTGAACGCGCGACCAACCGGTCGAAACCCGACGACGTGCAACTGACCCGCGCTTCGTGACGCGCCATGAACT
This sequence comes from Archangiaceae bacterium, assembly GCA_023248915.1. Taxonomy (GTDB): domain Bacteria; phylum Myxococcota; class Myxococcia; order Myxococcales; family Myxococcaceae; genus JAHFDQ01. The sequence continues at coordinate 6,401 of JAHFDQ010000292.1, forward strand.
TGTCCACGGCGCCACCTGGAGTCACTTCCGCTCGTCGCCGACGTTCATCCCCGGCGGACTTCGCGGTACTCTGCGCCCCGGCCTTGGCGTTTGGGGCCTTTATCAGTTCTTACCGGGGGGGGTCCCATGCGCCACGTCCTCGCTGCGACCGTGTTGCTGGTCGCACTCAGCCCTGCCTGCACCTGCACCGGCAGCGTCACCCACCTCAGCCCGGACGACGCCGCGCGGGCCTGCGTCGTGCTCCAGGCCTGCTTTCCCAACGAGTGGCGAACCAGCATCTTCGGAGGGAGCCTCGCGCGGTGCACGGCCGGCACGACGCAGCTGCCTCCTTCGCCGGGAGCGCTCATCGGCGACCAGGCCGTCACCACCGGGCTCGAGGCGCCGCTCTCCGACATCTACCGCTGCGTGCTCGCCGCCGGCGGCGACTGCGCGAAGGCTGCCAAGTGCTGGAGCCGCTCGGGAAGGGGCGGCACCTGCACGGCCGCCTCACTCGAGCGCGGCACCTGCGACGGCACGGTGCTCTCCGGGTGCACCGCCGACGGCTTCGTCTTCGACGTCGACTGCGCGAAGTACGGAGGCACCTGCCACCTCGACAACATCTGGTTCGCGACCGTGGGCGTGTGCGATCTCGGAAACTGCCCCGCGAAGACGCAGTGCTACGGGCCCGTCGCCGAAGCCTGTGAAGGCCAGGGACTCTGGCGGGGCGACTGCAGCCGCATGAGCCTCTCCTGCGTCATCGACGCGGACGCCGGTGCGAAGTGCGACACCACCCAGACCTGCGACGGCGGCGTGGCGACGTGTGACGGTTCCACGGTCGTGAGCTGCAGCTTCGAGGGGAAACCGACTCGCCTGGACTGCGCCCGCAACCCGACGCTGCATCGCTGCGAGGCCGGAAAGTGCGTCGAGTCGGGCAACGAGTGCGTCGTCAACACCGACTCCAGCACCTGCGACGGCACGAAGGTGAAGTTCTGCCAGGACGGCGTCTACCGTTCGGTCGACTGCGTCTCGCTGGGCTTCGGTGCGTGCAAGGCCGGCGCGTGCTGCGTCGCCTCCTGCGAGTGCACGCCCACCACCTGCGCCGCGGCCGGGAAGAACTGCGGCACCATCTCCGACGGGTGCGGAGGCACGCTCAGCTGCGGCACCTGCACGGCGCCCCAGACCTGCGGCGTGTCCAACGTCTGCGGGACAGCCTGCACGCCAACCACCTGCCTCGCACGCGGCAACAATTGTGGCAGCGCCGCCAACGGCTGCGGCGGCACGCTCAGCTGCGGCACCTGCACGGCGCCCCAGACCTGCGGCGGAGGCGGGTCCCCGA
>JAHFDQ010000293.1 GCA_023248915.1 Archangiaceae bacterium
CGTCCGCGCTGCCGCCGTCCGCGCTGCCGCCGTCCGCGCTGCCGCCGTCCGCGCTGCCGCCGTCCGTCGCACCGCCGTCCGCGAGGGTGCCCGCGTCCCTTTCGTCTCCGGGCAGAATGGCGGTGCCCGGACACGAGAGGATCACCCCGGAGAAGAACAGCGCGAGGAACAGTGACAGGTAGGGTGGGCGCATGAAGTCAGTCCTCCACCGGACGATGGGGCGGCTCAATGCTCGAGGTAGAGCGCATAGTGGTTGGGGGTGATGCTGCCCGCCAGGCGCTGCACCCGGACGTAGAAGATGCCGACGTCGGCCCCGCCCGCCGGCTGCACGCAGGCGCTGCTGCCTCCGCCGGTGACGTTGGCGCAGGTGTCCACCGACTGGCCGCCCGCTTCCGAGACGCAGAGGCTGAAGCTGTTGTCGACGGGGAAGTTGCCGATCCACAAGCAGGACTTCAGCACGTTGTTGGGGCTGGCGGTGCTGGACGCGGTGACCTTGAACCAGTCGTCGCGCCCGAGGGCCCGGAACTGGGGTGCGCTGTCATGCACCCGGGCGTCGCCGTAAGTCTGGCCGCCGACCGTGCACGGGTTGGTCGAACCGTCGCAGAGCTCGGCGCCCGTGCCCCCGGCGGCGTAGGCGGGGAGGCCCACCGGGGCCGCGGTCGCCAACGTGTCCTGGACCGGCAGGTCCTCGGCCTCGCAGCCGGAGTCCACCTGGGTGTCGACGTCGTAGTGCTCGCCCTTGCAGTAGATGTCACAGGCGGTGCCCGAGAGGCAGACGCGCGACGTTCCGACATCGTCGACTCCGGGGCAGGAAGTGCCGCAGGTGCCGCAGTGGTCCGCGGTTCCGAGCGTGCAGCCTCCGGCGTCGGCGCCTCCGTCAGTCCCGGCGTCTCCCGCGCCGGTCCCGCCGTCGCTGCCTCCTCCGCCCGCGTCGGGGCCCGCGTCCTTGCCGGTTGCGCCCGCGTCGGGCCGAATCGAGGGGCCGCCGCAGCCACCGAGCGGCGCGAACGAGAAGCCCGCGACGAGAATGAGGGACGGCACGGACTGAACCAGACGCATGAAGGCTCCCAGGTGCTGGACTCGCCTCTGCGATAGCGCGACTCGTCGGACCTTGTCGAGGGGACGCGAACCGCGAGCGTGATTCCCGAGAGTCGAGAGGGCCCCCCCCGGAATGAATTCGGGCGCGCGGCGTTGGTCGGCCGGCCCCGGTACGCCCCGCCGGTCGATTCGGGTACGCTGCGCCGCCATCGAGGAGGGAAGTACCCTGTCGTCGTCCCCGAAAGCGCGCTCCGTGCGCTGCCTGCGAATCGCCGCCTGGCTCTTGGTTGTCGCCGGGGCGTCCGCTGCGCAACCCCGGGCTCCGTCGCGGGGCAAGCTGTCGCGCCTCGAGACACTCCAGCTCGGTGTCGAGCGCAACCTGGACCTGCTGGTCAAACGGCTCGAGGCCAAGAGGCTGGGGGTGCTCGAGCAGGCCGCGTGGCAGCCGTACACCCCTTCACTGCTCTTCGACGCCGATTACCAGACGTACGGCCGCACGACCGATTCGTACGACCGCGACCGGCTGCTGGCGTATCAGGCCGGCATCGGCTGGAAGGCCCCGGTCGGCACCACGGTGAGCGCCACCGCTCAGATGAACCAGAGCCTGGCCGGTTCGCCGGCGCCTGGCCACGACTCGGTGCTCGCTCTGACTCTCTCACAGCCGCTCTTGAAGGACGCTTGGTCGGCGGGGGCCGCGCTGCCGCTCGCCGAGGCTCGGCTCCAGGCGGCCATCCAGCGCGAGCTGTTCGAGGACGACCTGAACAGCTTCCTCATGGACTTGGCAACCGCCTACTGGGACCTGGCCGTCGCCCAGGCCGACCTCGCCATCAAGACGCGGTCCCGGGACCGGGCCCAGCGACAGTACGACGACACCGCCGAGAACATCCGCCGCGGCATCCTGGCCAACGTCGAGATCTACGTGGTGCAGGACAACGTCGTCTTCTTCGAGCAGGAATTGCTGCGCACCGAAGAGACGCTGTTGCTCGCGCGCCGAAAGCTGGCCGAGCTGCTCCAACTCGACGCCGACTCTCCGCTCGAGGCCGACGACAAGCTCGAAAAGCCCGAGCTGAAGCTGCCGGCGCGCGCGGCGGCCGTGGACGAAGGGCTGCTGGCGAGCCCAAAGCTGCGCGAACAGCGGTGGCGGGTCGAGCTGGCCGCGGCGCGCCTGTCGCACGCCTCGAACCAGGCACTGCCTTCGCTCAACGCCAACGCCTCGGTGGGCCTGACCTCGGGGAAAACGACCTCGCTCTTCGCCACCTGGGGCCAGGCGGTCTCGCCGCTGACACCCGACGCGCGGGTGGGGCTTTCGCTGGCAGTGCCGCTGGGGTGGGGCCCGGTAAACGCCGCGGTCGAGAGTGCCCGCCTCGACGCCGAACGCCAACAGGCCGAGTTGGCCAGCCGCGAGCTGAAGGTCCGCTTCGAAATCGACAACGGGCTCACCGACCTCGAGGCGAACGTCAAGCTGCTGGCGCTCGGGCAGAAGCAGGTCGAGGTGGCCGAGCTCAAGCTGGGCGCCGAGACCGAGAAGTACAAGAACGGCATCTCGACCCTGGCCGACGTGGTGCGGTTTCAGCGCGACCTGGACAACGCGCTCATCGGCTTCAAGCGCGGAATCCGCACCCTGCACGTCGCCCACGCGAAGCTGCTCGCCAGCCAGGGCACGCTGCGCCAAACCGTGGGCGTCGAGGCCCGCTGACCATGGCCGACCCGTTCGTCGAGCTGCGCGACGTCACCAAGGCCTACCGGCGCGACGAGTCCGAGGTGCCGGTGCTGAACGGAGTCGACCTGACCATCGGGCGCGGCGAGCGCGTGTCCATCATGGGGCGCTCGGGGTCGGGCAAGTCGACGCTGCTCAACATCCTCGGTTGCCTCGACGTTCCATCCTCGGGCGAGTATCGGCTCGACGGCCACGACGTCAGCCACCTGTCCGACAACGAGCTGTCACGGCTGCGCAACGCCACCTTCGGCTTCGTCTTTCAGTCCTTCCACCTGCTGAAGGGGTTGACCATCGCCGAGAACGTCGAGCTGCCGCTCGAGTACTGCGAGGGGGGGGCCTCTCATCGAGACCGGGCGCTCGAGCTGCTGACGCTGGTGGGGCTGGAGCACCGGCTTTCGCACCGGCCGAACGAGCTGTCGGGCGGCGAGCGCCAGCGCGTCGCCATCGCCCGCGCGCTGGCCAACCACCCGAAGCTGCTGCTCGCCGACGAGCCGACCGGGGCGCTCGACTCGAAGGCGCAGCGGGCGATTCTCGACCTCTTCACCCGCGTGCACCGCTCGCTCGGCACCACCCTGGTCATCGTCACCCATGACCCGAAGGTGGCCGAGGAATTGGGCGACCGGGTCATCCACATGTCGGACGGACGGGTGGGGGGGTAGCGAAGTGCCTCTGCGCTCGGGTGGGGCATGTGCCGTCCTCCTGCTCGCCGCCGCGGGCAACGCGAGGGCGGCTGCGCAAAAGCCCGACGAGGGGCCGGGCGACCTCTTCACCGGCATCTCGGTGCCCGCCAACGCCACCGACCTCTACGGCGCCGAGGCCTCATTTCGCCTCGGCGGCTGGAACTCGACCTGGGGCGAGGTGAAGCTGCTCGAGCTGGTGGCCGACGGCACCCCGGTCAAGGCGGGCGACAAAGTGGCGCGCTTCGAGTTCCCCGGGCGCGACGCGCTCAGGTGGGTGAACGAGAAGATTCAGAAGACCAAGGCCGACGCCAATCAAGCGAAGATTTCCGGCGATCAGACCCTGGGCGCGCTGGTGATGGAGAAGCGCCGGAAGGAGCTCGAGGCGAGGCTCGCCGGCATCGAGGTGGAAAAGGAGCGCGCGGTGTCGCGCAAGCAAGGCGACCTGTACCGCATCGCGCGAAAGGTGGCGGACTTCGAGGTGGATGCCATCACGAAGCGAATTGGCGCCGCGAGGCGGTCGAAGCTCGCCGAGGACACCTACCAGGACGAGTCGGTGAAGAAGCACGAGGCGCTGCTCGCCCGCTACGGCTACTACGAGCGGAAGTTCCAGATGGTGGCGCCGCACGACGGCATCGTCCGGCACGCTTTCAGCCCCCGCGAGCGGCGCAAGGTGCAAAAGGGCGACTCGATTCGCGCCGGCATGAAGGTGATGTCGGTGGCGAAGGACGCCACGCTGGCGGTGAAGTTCTTCGTGCCCGAGCACCGCATCGCTGAAATCTCCGAGGGCAAAGAGGTCACCGTGACGACCGCGGCCTCGGCCGAGGCGCACCGCGCGGTGGTGAAGCAGATCGACTTCTTTCCCCAGGAGTTGGGGTTCCTCACCGAGAACCACAACCTGCCCAACGGCCGCGAGAAGGCCTTCGCGGTGACGGCCGAATTCGTCGAGGCGCCGGCCGGGTTGCCCGCGGGCGCCGAGGTGCGGGTCAACGGGAGGCCGCGGTGACCCGGACCAAGGTGCTGCGGCGTAGCCTGGTGCAGTTCCGCACCCACCCGCTGAGGACCGCGCTCGCGCTGCTCGGCATGGTGCTGGGGGTCAGCTCGGTGGTGGGTATGGTTTCCATCGGCGAGGGGGCGCAGCGCGAGATTCTCGCCAGCATCGAAGCGCTGGGCGGCGACGTGGTGCACGTCAAGGCCAAGGACGTGCCCGACGAGAAGGTGGGCGAAATCGTCAACGACTCACGCGGGCTCAACCGCAACGACTTGTCGGCCGTGCGCTCGGCGGTGGGCGGGGCGGCAGAGACCGGGTACGCCCGCTGGTCGGCGCTCGGGGTCACCGACCTGCCGGTCTCGACCTACAACGTGAAGCTGGTGGCGGTCGAACCGACGCTGTTCGACATTCACCGGCTGAAGGTGCGCACTGGCCGGCGGCTGCTCGCCCTCGACGACGTCTACGGCCGGAGGGTGGCGGTGCTGGGTTCGGACGTGGCCGAGCGGGCCTTCCCCGGCGGCGCGCTCGGCAAACGCATTCGCATCGGCTACGCCTACTTCGAGGTGGTGGGCACGCTCGAGCCGAAGCGCGCTGGCGCAGACCTGCCCCTCGACCCCGAGTCGTACAACCGGGCCGTGGTGGTGCCGTTCAACACCGCCGTCGAAGAGGTGGCGCCGCCCGACACCTACAAGGAAATCGACGTCCTGTCCGCCAAGGTGGGCGGGCTGGCCGAAACGCTGGCGGCCAAGCGCGCGCTGGGGCCGGTGCTGAGGGCGCTGCACGGCGGCATCGAGGACTTCGAGATCATCGCGCCCGAAGAGATTCTCGAGAAGAAGCGCGCGACGCAGGCGATTCTGAACGTGGTGTTGACGTCCATCGCCGCCATCTCGCTCTTGGTGGGCGGCATCGGCGTGATGAACATCATGCTCGCCAACATCATGGAAAGAATCACCGAGATTGGCCTTCGCCGCGCCGTGGGAGCGAGCAAGAAGGACATCCGCGACCAGTTCCTGGTCGAGTCGGTCATCATCTGCTTCGTGGGGGGCACCATTGGAGTGGTGCTCGGCTACGCGGTCTCGTTCGCGGTCGGGTGGGCGTTCCACCTCACCGTCGCCTTCGCCTGGATGGCGATGGTGTTTGCCTTCAGCCTGTCGGTCGGCGTGGGGTTGGTGTTCGGCATCTGGCCCGCCATGCGGGCGTCGCGGGTCAACCCGGTGGTGGCGTTGCAGCGTGAGTGAACGATGAAGAACCGTCGAACGAGGGCGTGGCTGGGTCTGCTCTGCGGGGCGCTCTTCGCCTGCCAGTCAAACCAGGCGGTGGACAGGCCGGTGGTGAAGGTCACCCGAGGCGACCTGGTCTTCGCGGGCAGCTTCTACGGCGAAGTCGAAGCGCGCGAAACGCACCCCATCATGGTCCCCGAGTTCCACAACATCTGGCAGATCACCATCGAGTCGGTGCTGCCCGACGGCACTCGTGTGAAGAAGGGCGAAACCGTGCTCACCTTTGCCAAGGCCAACTTCGAGGAAGACCTGCGCGAGGCCGAGGCCGACCTAGCGGTGGCCGACGCGTCGATGCGCAAGGTGCGGGAACAGAACGAGGACGAGTCCGTCGGCCGGGTGCTGTCGGTGCAGCGCGCCGGCATGCTGGTCGAGCTGGCGAAGCTGAACGTGGTCGAGGGGGTGAACCTCGTCTCGAAGCTCGACCTCGAGAAGGCCAAGGTCGACCTGGCCCGCGCCGAGCTTCAGCAAGAGCTCGACCAGAAAGAGCTGGTCATCTTCCAGAAGAAGCGCGCGGCGTCGGTCGAGGTCGAGCACTTGAAGGTGAAGTCGGCCGCCGACAAGGTGCAGGAGATTCGAAGCCAGCTCGAACAGATGGCGGTGAAGGCGCCCGCCGACGGAATCCTCTACGCGCCGTACACCCGGCTGAACTGGACGATGACCAAGGCCGCGCCGGGCCGGGTGGCCCGACCCGGTGACAAGGTGCTCGAGATTCCCGAGCTGGCGCAGTTCAACGCCGCGGTCTTCGTCCGCCAGCGCGACTCGTCGCTGGTGCGGGTTGGGGACGAAGCGACGGTGGTGGCGACGATGTTTCCCGACCGGGTGTTCAAGGGCAAGGTGGTGAGCAAGGACGAGTTCGCGACCACCCGCAACGAGCGCAGCTCGGGCAACGACACGCCGCAGGGCAACCTGAAAGAGGTGAAGGTGCTCTTGAAACTCGAGGACACGAAAGAACCGCTGCGCCCGGGAGGCACCGTGCGCGCCGACATCTCGGCCGTGCTGGCCCAGGGCGTGACGCTGGTGCCGTTGGCGGCGCTCAAGGAAGTGCCGGGCGACGGGTACACGGCGACGCGGCGCGACGGCCGCGCCGTCAAGGTGAAGGTCGGCCGCACTTCGACCATGCAGGCCGAGGTGCTGGAGGGGCTTTCGGTCGGGGACGAGCTGTTGCTCCAATAGCCGGCTGCGGGTTGGAGTACCCTGCCGCCCGCCATGGCCGACTCGAAGCGCAGCGCAGAGGCCGTCGAAGAGAGGCGGAGCTCGAGGCATCGGCTGCTGGTCGCGCTGGGGAGGATTGCCGCCCGAGTCCAGCGGGCCCGCACCGTCGAGGCGGTGCTCGAGAACGCGGGCGCCGGGTTGCTGGCGCTGGGGCTGCGCTTCGCCGTCGCGTCGCTGCGCGACCACCGGCTGCAGCTTCGCTTCGTGGCGGCCCAGCCCGAGGCGCTGGCGCAGCTCGACGAGCTGTTCGGTGAGGCCGCGCGAGGCGCGGTCAGCCCGCTGTCCGAACGCGGGCCCTTGTCGGCCCTGTTCCAGTCGGACGAGGGCGTGTTCACCGAGGACCTGACTTCGTACGCAGCGGACTTCCTGCGGGGTCGCCCCGAGCTCGCCTTCAAGCGGGAGCTCGCCTTCTTCGAGGCCAGCGGCTTCACCCGGGGAATCGTCACGCCCCTAGGAGTGCGGGGTGAACCCTGGGGCATCTTCGCGGTCTGTGGCGACCAACTCTCACCGACCGACTCCGCGGCGCTGGGGTTGTTCGGGGTGCAGTTGGGTTCGGCGCTCGAGGTGGCCGAGTCGGTCGAGAGCCTCGCCCGTCGCAATCGCGACCTCGCCGCCATCCACTCGGTGAAGGTCGGGCTCGACTCCGACCTCGCGAACCTGCTCGGGCAGCTTCAAGAGCTCGCCGCCGGCTCGACGGCGAGCGATTGCTGCTCGATTTACCTGCTCAACGACAAGCAGACCGAGTTGGTGATGCGCGGCCCTCCCTGCGGAGTCGAGCCGAGCCTGTCCGAGA
>JAHFDQ010000294.1 GCA_023248915.1 Archangiaceae bacterium
TCCTCCACCTCCGCCGCCTCCTCCCGTCCCGCCGTCCGGCACGACCACCACCACCGGCGTATTGCACGCAGTGGCGGTCCGCCCGGCTGCCCAGGCCTGCAAGTCGAGATACGGCTGCCTGGGAGAGTTGTCGCTGTTCAGCAGCCCCCACCCGGAACCCGGGTCATAGGGGAAGTGGTAGTAGAACGTCCGGCTCCAGTTCGGCCACGGGTCCGCGCCGCTGTTGGGGTACGTGCCGGCGCAGACCTGCTCCTGCATCGAGAACAGGTTCACGATGCGGGTGGCCACGTCGGCGTCCGTCATCCCGCCCTGCGGCCCGTGTTCCCACCCCGACTCGGTAATCCAGAACTCCTTCGACGCGCCACCGTGGGCGTCCACCACCGTGCGGATCGCGCTGTGGATGAGAATCCCGGCGAACGAGCTTCCATCCAGGAGCGACGACATCACCCCGGCCGCGTCGTCCTGGTAGGTGTGCTGGGTGATGACGTCGATTTGCGAGCCGACCCGGTCCAGCATGTAGGCGAGGTCAATCTCCCACCCGTTGAGGATGCAGTTGCCGAAGCCGCAGGTGCCGTTGCTGCCATTCCACGACGACGAGACGGTGAGCCCGGCCAGCTCGGGGCCGCAGATTTTCCCACCCGGGTCGGCCGCGCGAATGGCCGCCGCCGCGGGCAGGAATATCTCGTCGATGAATTGGTCCTCGGTGCCGTTGAAGAATCCGCCCAGGTTCGGCTCGTTCCAGATACCCCAGCAATAGACCTGGCCCTGGTAATGGGTCACCACCGCGGTCACCGCGTTGGTCCAGTCGGCGCCGTTCGCCGGCCGGCTGTTGTGGCAGTGCTGCTTTTCGTCGGTCGAGCCTTCGTCGCAACCCGGCACCGAGGACGCCCACGGCGGCGTGTACGCCACCGTCGCGTAGATGAGCAGCCCGTTGTCGCGCGCGCCCTGGACGATTGGGTCGAGGTAGGTGAACGACGGCGGTCCACTCGTCGGCTGGAAGTCGCTCCAGTTGAAGTCCATGCGTACCGCGGTGGCGCCGAGCGCCGCCATCGAAGCCGAGTCGGCCGGCGAAGGGTCGTGCCCGTTCATCGCCACCGTCGGAGCGGCCGAAGCCCACAGCGACGCGAGCATCGCGACCACCACCGTCCCTCGGCGAAACCCGGAGCTGCTCGCAGTCATCAAATCCTCTCCCGCTTGCGCGCCCTCAAGAAGGCCAGGAGCGCAAAGGCGCCCATTAGGCCCAGGCCGCTCGCGACGTGGTGGCAGCCGCAGTCGGGCCGAAGCTTCCCCGTGTCGGCCCAGGGGTCGTACTTGCCGGCGTCGGCTTCGTCGGTCGCGGTGCCAGGCGAGCCCGCGTCGGGGCCCAGCTCTCCGGAACCTCCGTCCACCGGCGCTCCGCCCCCCGCGTCGGCTGAGCCCGCGTCCGCCGCCGCGCCCGCGTCGGCACCCGAGCCGGCATCGGGGCCGCCAGCCTCGAGGCACCCGCCCTGGGCGACCAGCCGCGTGTCCACCGTGCCCCGGCCGTCGGTGCCGACCGTGTGAAACCAGTCGACGAAGGTTTCCCGGTACTCTTCCACCTTCGCAATCTGCGCGGCCGTCACGGTAGTGCCGGGCTCGGCCACCAGCACGAAGCCCACCCTCCAGCAGTGCTGCGCGTTCGCCGCCGAAGGCACGCGCGGGCCCATCGCCCGAATGACGTCGTCGATGGAAACGTCCACCCGCTGGCCGGTCTCCGTCGTCGGGTTGCCGTTCTTCGGGATTGGCGCTGACGGGTTTCCGGCGTCGGTGCCGTCGTCGACGTAGAACAGCGGCGGAACCTCGGACGCTTCCCGGAGGCCCATCAAATACTGGTCGAGCTCGCCGTACTTGCGGTCGCCGCCTCGGACGGTGAAGGTGCCGTCCTGGTTGTCGATGATAAACCCGCCGTACATCACCGAGTGCGAGTTGGCGAAGTAGTTGTAGTGGCCATTGGCGCCGTTGCCTTCGTCCCCGCGCAACAGGTCGCGCTTTCCCAGGCCGTCGTTCTTGTCGAACGAAACCCACAGCAGCCAGTGGTGGCCGTACTCGTGGGCGAGCAGCTCGACGCCGGTGATGCCGAGCGGCAGGCCGAACAGCGCGGCCACGCCTCCGTCCGGGTGGTCGGGCAGCTTGGGCAGGCTCGCCATGAAGACGCACTGGCCCAGCTTGCCTGCGCTGCCGTAGTTCGCGGGGTTGTTCCACACCCCGACCTGGTCGGTGCCGATTCCGCTCGCCTCGGACTTCACCGGGGTGCCCTGCTCGACGCCCATGATGTCGTCCAGGTACTTGGTGGTGAAGGTCACCAGCCCGTCGTAGTTGTCGTTGTGGGTGCCATAGAACCGCTTCGCCGTTTCCTTGCAGAACGTCTGCGACAGCATCATGCCGCCGTGGATGACGCCGGTCGGGTCATCGAGCACGGCGATGTCGCCCACGTCCGTCGCGTTCGCGGCCACGCTCGACAGCACGGCGAGCAGCCCGAGGAGGGTGCGCATGAAGTTCTCGCTCTCACGCGCGCGGCGCCTAGCCTGAGCCGGCCCGCGCTATCAACCCTTTGCCTGCGAATCGGGCGACACAGTAGATCGAGTCGGGCTCGAATCGCGAATCCGGCGGCCTTCGGAGCAGGCGGCCGAGCGTGCAGGAGCCCCCCGCTGGCCTCCGGGGCCTGGCGTCGTCAGCTTAAAGACGCGAGGTACAAGAACATGGGGCTCAGATTCGGTGAAGACCCGGCCCGTTCGGTGACACCGCACTTCGACGAAGTCGACTACCCGGCCTGGAGAGACCAACTGGTGCGCGCGGCGATGGACGCGGGCGCTCCCGCCGACGTCATCAACCTGTTGAAGTCGCTGCCGCGGGCCCACTACTACTCGAAGGCCGAGGCGCTCAGAGACCTGGCCGAAGCCGGCCGTCGCTTCGGCTTGGGCGGCCTAGCCCCAGGCGACGAGGCCGGAGACCGGCGCAACATCGGGCGAGACGCGGTCGAGAACCCGACCCGCCGCAAGCACCCCCCGCATTGAGGCAGGCCCTACAGCCGCCCGACTACCGCTCGAAGTCGATGCCCAGGCCCGCGCCGCCGTAGACGCCGCGCACCAGCGTCTTGTCCGGCTGCGGGAAGTACACCGAGCCGGCGGTGGCCAGCGCGTAGAGCGCCGAGGCGAACCGGTAGCGCAGCTCGCCGGTGGCCAGGTAGCGCGGCCGCTGCCCGACGCCGTTGATGACGAAGCGCCCGGTCGCGACCAGCTTGCCGTCGGCCAGGCGCACGGCGAGCGAGCCGTCGGTGTCGAGCCTCCTCCACGAGTAGTACTCGGCCGCACCGGACAGGACGATGCGCGGACCGGTGCCTTCGACGGCGCCGCTGGCCAGGTGGAACTCGGCGTACGCCGAGACGGCGTCGGGAAGCCTCTCGTCGGCGAGCGGGCCGCCGTCCAGCCCGACGGCGGAGTAGCGGGCGAGCTCGTAGTCGGGCCCGAACATGCCCTGGCGGAACTTCCCGTTCTGCTTGCGCCCCTCGAGCTTTCCCCCCAGGTCGACGCCTCCAGGAGCCCCCTCGGCCGAGAGTCCCAGCACCGCCCCCAGGTCCGAGGCTTCCGACGCCTGGACGAAGATGTTCGAACCCAGCCCGGTGTACGCGAACACCCGGGCGGCCTCGCTCTTGTGCAGCGCCAGGTCGAAGTCGATGTGGAGCAGCGTCATCGGCGGTGAACCCAGCCCAGAGGCACCGTTGTCGTGCGCGAACGAGACGGCCAGGTGGTACCGGTCGTACTGGGCCGAGTCGGTGCTCATCACCCGTCCCATGTCCACCGACGTCTCCGCGGCGAAGAGGCGCGAGGCGAGGAAGTCGGTGGCGATGAAGTCGGTGCGCGAGGGGCCGAACACCAGGTGGGCGTGGACTCCGCAGGGGTGGTAGTCGGGGTTGTCGCGGTTGGACAGCCGGTTGACCAGGTGGCCGTGGCCGAGGGTGTACTCGAGCTGGGGCCCGCCCCGGACCGCCACCGCGCCGTCCTCCGGGCCGATGCGCAGCTCGCGCAAAATCTGTCCGAAGTCCGAGCTCTCGTCCCAGTCCTGGCGGCGGATGAGCTGGTAGTAGTCCGAGCTCTTCTGTTCCGGCGGGTCGTCGAAGATGCGCAGCCGCAGCGGCGCCCCAAGCTCGAAGCCGAAGTCGTCGCCGCCGTCGAAGCCCAACAGCGGCGTCGCCAGGACGAAGACGTCTTGGCTGCCGCCCGGCGTCCCGGAGGGAAAGCTCTCGGCGACGGCTTCCAGCGCGCCGCGGAAGTGAGTCCCGGTGGCGCGAGCCGGAGCCGGTGCCGCCGCGGGAGGCGCCTCGGGCGCGGGCGCGGGCGGAGCAGGCGCGGGCGCCGGAGCCACCTCGCCTTCCGGGGTCGGCGCCGGCGCGCCCTCACCCTCGGGGGTGGCCAGCAAGAGGAGGGTGGCGGCGAAGCCGGCGAGCATCAGGCGACTGTAGCCAAGCTCGGGCCGGCGCGAGAGTTAGTCGCGCGGAACGGGCCGTTCAGGGTTTCCGGGCCGAACCGGGCGAAAGCATCAACACCAGTTGGCCACTTCGAAAGGCGCCGGCCTGCACGAAGACCTGGCCTTCCCGGCCCAGTTTCAGCCCCACCTCGGTGTTTCCGGCGTTCACCTTCACCTGCGCGGTGCCGTTCTTGATGTCCTCGAGCTTGACGGTGGCGACCTTGCCGTTGGGCAGCTTGAGCTCGGACGGCTTCTGCTTGGTGAGCGAGAGCCGCTCGGACGACAGCCGCTGGTACGACGAGAAGGCCAGGCCGGCCGAGGCGAACTCGGTCTTCATCGCGACCAGGCTGGGCGGATCGACGGCGGTGCCCTCGTTCGAGGCGAGGATGACGTCGGCCAGCACCTCGACCTTCGGCTCGTCGGCCAGCGCGCTCGATGAGACCACCGCGAAGAGCGCCGCCCACCCCGTGGCCCGACTCCGAGAAATCCTCACAGCTCTCCTCCCTTGGGTTTGTCTTGCTTCAGCTTCGTGTCGTCGGGCGAGGCGGGCGCCGCTTCCTGCTCGAGCTCTTCGTCGGTCGCCTCGTCCTCGGGCGCGACCGCCGGCTTCGCCTCGTCCAGGTGGTGCACGCCCCAGACGATGGCGTTGCCCGCGCTGGTCTCGAGCACCACCGGCGCGACGTGCGCCTCGTCGTCCACCGTCACCGACTGCACCAGCATGCGCTCGCCCGCGTACCCCACCGGCGGGCGTTCGCGCAGGATGAGCGGCAGCGCCACCAGCAGCATCACCGCCGCGCCGGCGAACGCCGTCACCACCGTGCCGCGCTGGTAGAGAAAAGTCTCCGACAGCGCCAGCTTCCAGCGTTCGAACAGCGGCGGCCGGTCGGGGGTGATGCGCGCCATCACCTTCTGCGCGAAGTCCTTGAAGTCGGCCTGGTCGGCCGCCAATTCCATGCCCACGCGCAACAGGCCCGACTCGGCCCTCAAGTCCGCCACTCGCATCGTGCAGTCCTTGCAGGCAGCCAGGTGGCGTTCGACGCTGATGCGTTCGCCGGGCACCAGCTCGCCGTCGATGTACGGCGAGAGCAGGGGCATGTAGGTGTTGCAGGCGGGGCTGGACGTCATCGCGTCACCGGCGAGAGCAGATGGGGCCTTCCGACGAGGGGCCTCGGCGCATATTTCCAGGGCGCCTTCATTCGCTGCCCACCCCGCTCTTGGACTCGTCCAACTCGAGGTATTCGCTCAGGATTTTCTGCACCTTTATCCGGGCGTGAAACAGGCGGGACATCACGGTGCCTTTCGGAATCTCGAGCGTGCGCGCCAGCTCTTCGTAGCTCATGCCCTCGACTTCGCGCAGCAGCAAGATGGCTCGGTGCTTCTCGGGCACCTGTTCGAGCGCCTCTTGGATTTTTTCGGCCAGCTCTTTCCGGAGCGCGCTCTTCTGGGGGTTGGTGCCGAGCCGCGTGCCCAGCGCCCCCAAATTCGCTTCCGACGTGCCCACCTGGTTGGTCTCGTCGTATTCGACGGCGACGCCCTTCATGCCGCGCCGCTTCCGCAGGACATCGATGCAGATGTTCACCGTGATGCGGTACAGCCACGTATAGAAGGACGAGTCGCCCTTGAAGTGGTCGAGGTACTTGTAGACCTTGACGAAGGCTTCCTGCGCGATGTCGTTCGCCTCTTCGCGGTCGCGCACCATGCCGAGCGCCACCGAGTACACCTTCCGCTGGTAGCGCTCGACCAGAAGCCTGAACGCGCGCTGGTCCCCGCTGCGGACGCGCTTGACGAGTGTGAGGTCGTCCGTGGCCAAGTCGGGCGGACCTTACACGAGACCTTCGGCTAGACCCAGCCGCGCGGGTGGCGAAGCACCTCGACCAGCGCTTCCCCGGGGCTGCCCGGTTCGGCCTGGACGTCGTAGGCCCAGCGCACCCGGGGCGGCATCGAGACCAGAATGGACTCGGTGCGCCCGTTCGACTCGAGCCCGAAGGCGGTGCCCTTGTCGTACAGCAGGTTGAACTCGACGTAGCGCCCGCGGCGGATTTCCTGCCAGGCGCGGTCGGCGGCGGTGACGGGAGTGTCTTTCCGCCGCGCCACGATGGGCAGGTAGGCGGGGAGGAAGGCGCCTGCGCAGTCGGAGACGAGAGCGAAGGCGCGGTCGAGGTTGCCCGAGAGCTCGTCGAAGAACACACCTCCGACGCCCCGCCCTTCGCCCCGGTGCGGCAGGTAGAAATACTTGTCGCAGGCTTCCTTGAAGCGCGGGTAGGCGCCCGGGTCGTGCCGGTCGCAGGCGATTTTCAGCGTCCGGTGAAAGTGGCGCACGTCCTCCTCGACCAGGAAGTACGGCGTCAGGTCGGCGCCTCCGCCGAACCAGGCCTTGTCGCCCCGCTCGAAGTAGCGGTAGTTGGCGTGGGTGGTGGGCACGTGCGGGTTCCGCGGGTGCAGCACCATCGAGACGCCGGTGGCGAAGAATTCGTCGCCGGTGCCGGGCAGCCGTGCGGCCAGCGCCCGCGGCAGCCGCCCCGACACCGCCGAGGTGTTGATGCCGGCGCGCTCGAGCACCTGGCCGTCTTCGAGCACCCGCGTCCTGCCGCCGCCGCCCTGCTCGCGCCGCCAGAGGTCCTCTCGAAAGGGCCGGCCTTCCAGCTGCTCGAAGGCCCGGCACCACTCGTCCTGCACTGCCTCGACCAGCGCCCGGGCGCGCTCGCGCATCGCCAACTCGCCGCCTTGCGAGGCCGTGGGCTCGATGGGGCTGCCCCTAGTGAATCGGGTTCTCGTTCTCGGTCAGCTCGACGGGACCGAACTTCGCTTCGAACTTGGCGAGGTTGTCCTGCATCGCCAAGAGCAGCCGCTTCATGTGCTTGGGGTTGGTGATGATGCGCGAGCGCACCTTCGCCTTGGGTTGCTGCGGCTGCACGTAGATGAAGTCGAGGGTGAACTCGGTCTCGGTGTGGTTGACCAGCGCCATGTTGGCGTAGGTGCCGTTGGCCACGTCGTCGTCGAGCTGAATCTGGAGCTGAATCTCGTTCGGCTTCGGAGGAGTGTCCGCCATGGGATAGTCCATATCACGATGGACCCGACCAAGACGGCGGCGTTCGAGGTCGGCGAGGGAGCCGATGCCTGCCTGTTGCTGCACGGCTTCACCGGCAGCCCGTGGGAAATGCGCCCGCTGGCCGACGCGCTCGCGGCGCGGGGCCTGCGCGTCCTGGTGCCGCTCTTGCCCGGCCA
>JAHFDQ010000295.1 GCA_023248915.1 Archangiaceae bacterium
GGCCGCCGCGCCTCCCGTAATGGTGAAGGCGGTGCTGGTGGCGGGGGTGAGGCCTCCCGCCGAGGCAATGAGGGTGTAGCCGACTCCCACCTTGTCCACGGAGACAGTGGCGAAGGTGGCCACTCCGTTGACGGCGCTCACCGTCACCGTGCCACCCAGGGTGCCGCTGCCCGGGTTGGTGCCAATGGCGAGGGTAATGCTGGCGGAAGAGCCGGCGACTACGTTGCCGAAGGTGTCCTGAATTTCGGCTACCACCGGCGGGGCAATTGTGGCGCCGGCCGAGGCGTTGGTGGGCTGGACGGTGAAGGCCACCTTGGAGGCCGCCAGCACCGTAATGTCGAAGGTGGTGGAAGTTGCGCCGGTGAGGCCTCCGGCAGAAGCCGTGAGGGTGTACCCGGTGCCCGTCTTGTCGATGGACAAGTCGGCGTAAGAGACGACGCCCGCCACGGCACTCTTCGGGTTGGTGCCGGACAGCACTCCGGCGCCCGGGTTGGTGCCGATGGCAATGGTAATTGAGGGCGTCGCGGTGGGCACCGTGTTGCCGTAGGCGTCCTGTACCGTCACCGTCGGGGTAATGGCCCCGCCTGCCGTGGTGCCCAGCGGCTCCACCGTGAAGGCCAACTTGGTGGCCACTCCGGGGTTGATGTTGAAGGTGTTGGACGTGGCGGAGGTGAGTCCGGCAGCCGTCGCCGTCAGGGTGTAGCCGACTCCCACCTTGTCGATGGAGAGGTTGGCGAAGGCTGCTATGCCCGAGACGGCGCTCTTCGGGTTGGTGCCGGAGAGGGTGCCGCTGCCCGGGTTGGTGCCTATGGCAACGGTAATGCTGGCGGCCGATGAGGTGACGGTGTTGCCGAGGGCGTCCTGTACCGTCACGGTGGGCGTCACTGCCGCGCCGGCGGTGGTGGTAGCGGGTTGCACCGTGAAGGCCAGCTTGCTGGCAGCGCCCGCGACGATGTTGAAGCCGCCGCTGATAGCGCTGGTGAGGCCTCCGGAGGAAACGACGAGGGTGTAGCCGACTCCCGTCTTGTCTATTGAGAGGTTGCTGAAGGTGGCGACTCCCGCGACGGCGCTGACGGGTGAAGTCCCGGAGAGGGTGCCAGTGCCCGGGTTGGTGCCAATAGCCACGGCAATGCTGGCGGTAGACGACGTCACCGTGTTGCCGAGGGCGTCCTGCACTGTCACTACCAGGGCTGGCGCCATGCTGCTGCCGGCGGTGGTGCTGCCGGGCGCCACTGAGAAGGCCAGCTTGGTGGCCGCCCCCGGCACAATGTCGAAGGTGGCGCTGGTGGCGCCTGTCAGCGCCCCAGACGAGGCCGTCAGCGTGTAGCCGACTCCCGTCTTGTTGATGGAAAGGTTGCTGAAGGTAGCGACTCCCGCCACCGCACTCTTCGGGTTGGTGCCGGAGAGGGTGCCGGCACCCGGGTTGGCGCCGATGGCCAAGGTGATGCTGGCGCCGGATGACGTGACGGTGTTGCCCAGAGCGTCCTGCACCGTCACTACGACAGCCGGGGCCACCGAGGCGCCGGCGACGGTGGTGGAGGGGCCTGTGCTGAAGGCCAGCTTGCTGGCGGCTCCGAAGGCAATGTTGAAGCCGGGGCTGGTGGCGGAAGTCAGGCCGGGAGAAGAGGCCGTCAGGGTGTAGCCGACTCCCGACTTGTCTATCGAGAGGTTGGAGAAGGTGGCAACCCCGGCGGACGCGTCAAAGGGGTTGGTGCCGGAGAGGGTGCCGGTGCCGGGGTTGGTGCCGATGGCGAGGGTGACGGTGGCGGTGGACGAGGTCACCGTGTTGCCCAGGGCGTCCTGCACCGTCACCGCGACGGCTGGGGCGATGGAGGCGCCCGCGGTGGCGTTTGTCGGGGCGACGGTGAAGGCCAGCTTGGCGGCGGCGCCGACGCCGATGTTGAAGCTTCCGCTGGTGGCGCCGGAGAGACTCGTCCCGGAGGCCGTCAGGGTGTACCCGATTCCCGACTTGTCTATCGACAGGTTGCTGAAGGTGGCGATTCCGGCCGCGGCGCTCTTGGGGTTGGTGCCGGAGAGAAGTCCTCCACTCGGGTTGGCTCCAATCGCCACCGTAATGCTGGCTGACGACGACGTCACCGTGTTGCCCAGCGCGTCCTGCACTGTCACAACGACGGCGGGGGTAATGGACGCGCCGGCGGTGGTGGAGGTAGGCCCGACGGTGAAGGCCAGTTGCGTGGCCGCGCCAGGGTTGATGTCGAATGCCACGCTGGTGGCGCCAGTGAGGCCGCCTGAAGAAGCCACCAGGGTGTAGCCCGTGCCCACCTTGTCGATGGAGAGGTTGGCGAAACTAGCCACGCCTGACACGGCGTTCTTCGGGTTGGTGCCGGACAACACCCCGCTGCCCGGGTTCACTCCAATCGCGAGTGTCACGGTGGCGGACGACGACGTCACCGTGTTCCCCAGCCCGTCTTGGACAGTCACGGTGGGTGTCACAGCCGCGCCCGCGGTGGTGGACGCCGGCTGGCCCGTGAAGACCAACTTCGCGGCTGTTCCCGCCGTGATGTTGAAGCTGGCGCTGCCGGCGCTGGTGAGGCTGGCCGCGGTCGCCGTCAGGGTGTAGCCCGTCCCCGTCTTGTCGATGGACAGCCCGGGGAAAGTGGCGACGCCCGCCACCGCGCTCTGCGACGCCGTCCCGCTCAGCGTGCCGCTGCCCGGGTTCGTGCCAATCGTCAGGGTGATGCTGGCGGCCGACGAGGTCACTGTGTTGCCCTGGCTGTCTTGCACCGACACCTGAATGGCAGGGGCTATTGAGGCACCTGCGGTGGTGGTGGTTGGCTGGACCGTGAACGCCACCTTGTTGGCCGCACCCACCGTGATGTCGAAGGCGGTGCTGGTGTCGGCGGTCAGGGCTCCGGAAGTGGCCGTCAGCTTGTAACCCACCCCCACCTTGTCGATGGCGAGGTTGGAGAAGGTGGCGATGCCGGAGACGGCGCTCTTCGGGTTGGTGCCGGAGAGGGTGCCTGCGCCCGGGTTCGTGGTGATGGCGAGGGTAACGCTGGCGGCGGAGGAAGTGACAGTGTTGCCCAGCGAGTCCTGCACCGTCACCTGGACGGCGGGGCTAATCGAGAGGCCAGCCGTCGTCATGACGGGTTGGACCGTGAAGGCCAGTTTGGAAGCGGCGCCGGCCGAGATGGTGAAGGTGTTGCTGGTGGCGCCGGTGAGGCCGGCAGACGTCGCGTCCAGCGTGTAGCCTGGCGCCGCCTTGTTGATCGAGAGGTTGGAGAAGGTGGCAATGCCGGCGACCGCGCTGACGGTCAGGGTCCCGCTCAGCGTCCCTCCCCCCGGATTCGTGCCGATGGCCAGCGTGACGCTGGCGGTGGAGGAGGTCACGGTGTTGCCGGAAGCGTCCTGAACCGCCACCTGGACTGCCGGAGCGATCGAGGCCCCCGCGACCGCGCTGCTCGGCTGCACGACGAAGCCAACCTTCGCCGGGGGCCCGACGAGCGAACCATACTCGTCGGCGCCGATGTCCCAGCTGGCGCCCGCGGGCCGAGCCTGGCCTTCGACGTCATCCGCGAAAGGAAGCCAGGTGTCTGCCGAGAGATCTGCTCCTTTGTCCAGCGCAACCGTGTCAGAGGACTGGAGGTGCAGGTTCTCCGACCCGGCCGTCGTGCTGACGAAGGCCACGACCTTGCTTCTGAAGGTCGCGTTCGGTGACGAGGTGTCCTGCGAAACGTTGTTCGCCGAGCTGGCGTCGTAGGTGCCTCCATAGTCGAGATTCGAGCTCCCCCTCGAGACGTTGTTCTTGGCGACGATCGGCGCGTTGGACACATTGATGCCGTCCGAGTTTCCGTAGAACGAGTTGTTGTACACATACACGGACTCGACTCCGATGAGATCGACTGCGACGCCGGCCGAGTAGTAGCCGGGGTTCGTAAAGCCGTAGGCGATGTTGTTCCAAATCCGCGTCACACCGCCTGGAGTGCCGACATACGGCCTCCGGGTGATTCCTCCGATTCCGTCGCAGCCATTGCAGGTGGTTGTTCCCCGAACCAGGTTCTGGGAGACGCGACAGTTCTGCGCGTCGAGGGTGATGCCGCCTTCGTACCCTCCCGACGTCGCGGTCTTGTAGACCTGCAGGCCCGTCACCCGGGTGTAGGGAATCTCGATGTAGATCGCGGCCGAGGCAAGGCCGGTGGCTCCGACGACCATCGAATACGCGCTCGCGGGGTTCCAGACCCCGACGTGACGCTGGCGCTGGTTGCATTCGGTCGAGGTGTCGACGGGTGTGTAGATATTGATGTAGTTGTTGGCGCTCGCGGTCCAGGTGTCGATGTAGTTCACGGCTGTCGTGTCGGAACCGGTATCCCGGTAACACGGGATGTTGAGCACGTACCCTCCCGAAGAGGTGAGATCGGTCGTGTTCAGGTGCGCGGCGTTCGCGGCGCCGGGGGAAGATCCTCCGAGCGCGGCGTAGAGGGACGAAAACGCGTGGTGGATGGAGTTGACCGTGGTTCCGGCCGTGGCCGCCGTCGGAGTCCCGCCCTTCGCGTCGGTGCAGGACCAGACCGTCGTCGACGTCTTGCCAGAGACGTAGCAGTAGTTGGTCGTGTTGTACTGGACGACGCAGCCGACGCCGAAACGGGCGTCGGTCTGGGCCGCGCTGAACGTGAGGGTGGTTCCGACGACGGAACAGGTCGGCGTGCCCGTCCTAAGGTCGTTCGCGGTGCTCTGGCCCACGGCGTAGTAGACGTTGGGGTTGAGGGCCGCCACCCGGATGTTGTAGGGGCTCGTGCCTTCCGTCCAGTTGACGGCTACCTTCCCCGCTCCGACGTTCAACGACGTCTGCAGGTACCTGCGGGTGGCGGCGGTCGTAATCAGGTCGGCCCAGCCGGTCCAGGTGTCCGTGGCGATCTCGTACCGGTTGTAGGCAATCGAGTTGTTCGCGTCGCCGCGAATGACGAAGGCCCAGATGTCGGTGCCGTTCGTGATGAGGGGGATTCCGGAGTTGGTCGCTAGGCCGTTCGTCGGCCAAGAGGGAGCGGCCTTCGCCGCCCACGTCGCCCCGTTGAAGAACTGGACCGACAGGGTGCTCGTATCGGTCACGGCAATCAGATAGACGGCCGAAGCGCTGACCTGCACGCCGCTCCAATTCGTCCGGCTGACGTTGTTTCCGTTCCAGACGGTGGTCCAAGCAGACCAACTCGAACCGTCGAATACCTCGGAGTAGATCTGATTGGGCCCTCCGTTGGTGTTGTCCACGACGACGAGGACGCTCTGAGAGGACAGGGGCGCGAGGAAGGTGTTCTGCTCCCAATCGCTGATCGTCTGGACGGTGCCCAGTTGGGCCCATGAGCCTCCACTGTCGTTGAACGCCGCCGATACGCTGTTCGTCGATCGATAGACCCGCGGGTTCCCGCTGTTGTCGTCACCCTGGACAAGCACCTTCCCGGCGGAATCGACGGCGACTCGCTGGGAATAGGCCGCGGCCGGCCACTTGACGGCCTCGTAGGCGTGGTTGGTGTTCGAACTCCAGGAGATCGAGGTTCCAGTGATAGCGCCCCTCAGGTAGCGCACCTGTCGATCGCTGCTCGCCCCGTTGGTCGCGTCGTAGTAGACGACCAGAACGACCTTGGTGGCAGCGTCGAACGCGATGCTCAGGGCGCCGCCGTCCGACGCGAAAGTCCTGCCCGCCTCGAGCGCGACCGAGGCCTCGGTCCACGTCGCCAGGTCGAGCGAATACGAGTAGTAGATCCGGGTGGTGTCGGTGCTCTTCTGGTAGAAAATCCACCAGTAGGTGCCGTCGAACACCAACCGCTTCCCCGGAGCATGGCTGGTGGCGGTGCTGATTGTCCCCGCCGACGAGACGGTGAAAGGCCCGAGGGCGTACGCGCTCGGCAGCAGCGCGAGGCAGACGAACAGTCCGACCAGGGCCGGACCGATCGATGCCGTCGCTCGCCCGCCTCGACCGCCAAGTTCCATGAAACCAATAGCTTACCGGACTCGAGGGGCCGGTGCAGCGTGATGCTCCGGCCCCTCTGCCGATTGGGCGCAGTAGGGATCGAACCTACGACCCCTGCCGTGTGAAGGCAGTGCTCTACCGCTGAGCTATGCGCCCGGCGTCAAATCGCGCGGCAAACTGCCATCGGCCATGCGCCTCTGTCAATCGACGTTTCGAGCCGGCTTTTCAGCCGAGCCGATCGACCTTTTCCGAGACTTCTCTCGCCCGACGCTTCAGCACCGACAGCCGCTTGCCCAGGGCCTTCAAGTCTCCGCGCGCGGCGAGGTTCAGCGTGCGCAGCATCTCGTCCTGGCCCTTGTCGAGCGCCGCCTTGCCCCGCTGCACCTTCCCTAAGGCTCCGGCAATCTGCATCGCGCGCTTCTCGTCCGCGAACAGGCGTTCCATCGCCCGCTGCGACAGGGCCTCCGCGCGCTTCTTCAGCCTGCTTCCGAGTCCCATTCCGGTGCGCCCCCGTTCGTCAGCCGCCCCCGAGAATCCGCTTGATGCTCGAGAAGAGCCCGCCCTTCTCGGCGGCCCCCTGCCCTGGCTCTTGCGCCCGCTTCGCGTAGGACTCTTCGATCGCCTTCTTCAGGGCCGCCGGCGTATCCCTTGTCGCGAGGGCGATCTCCTTCGGCCCCGTGCCGTCGTCGACCACGACGTTCAGAAGACACTCTTCGTTCAGGCGGAAGTCGATCTTCCTCCCGGCGGACGACGCCGGCACCTTCACCGTTCCGAGGTACTCGTTGTCGACGATGGCTTCGCTTTCGCCCTGGAAGATGTCCATCTCAATGAAGGGGTTGTTCGGGTCTCTCGGCGCCGGCAGCCGGAAGCTCTTCACCGTCGGAATCGACTGGTTCTTTTCGATGATCTTCCGGAACCGCCCGTTGGGCAGCGCGTAGCCGATGGGCATCGACAGGGCGTCGAGCAACGTCACCGCGTCGATGGTGCCCAGCGAGTCGCCGAGCAGCGCCGCCCCCAGCGCCACGCACTCGTCCGGGTGCACTCCCTTGCGCGGGGGCTTGCCGAAGTGCTCTTGAATCTTGTGCTGCACCAGCGGCATGCGGCTCTGGCCGCCAACGAGGATCACCTCGTCGATCTGCGATCGGTTCAGCCCCTTCTCCTCGAGCACCCGGTCGCAGAGCGAGAAGGTGCGGTCTACCAGGTCGGAGGTCAGCGCGTTCAGTTGTTCGCGCGTCAGGGGAATGCGCAGGTCGAGCGGCTTGCCCTTCCGCTCTTCGATGTACGGCAATTCGACCAGCACGTTGGGAATGAGCGTCAGGTCGATCTTCGCGGCTTCGGACGCGTTCTTGATCCGCTGCATCGCGATCGGGTTCGTCGACAGGTCGATCTTCGACTCCTTCTTGTAGGTCTCGATCACGAAGTCGATGACCCGGTTGTCGAAGTCGACGCCCCCCAAGAACGTGTCGCCACCGGTCGCCAGCACCTCGAAGACGTTGCCCGACAGGTGCAGGACCGAGACGTCGAAGGTGCCGCCGCCCAGGTCATAGACCAGGATCTTCTGGTCGAGCCCGCGGTTGAACCCGTACGCGAGCGCCGCGGCCGTCGGCTCGTTGACGATGCGCTTGACGTTGAACCCGGCCAGCCGCCCCGCTTCCTTCACCGCCTGGCGCTGGTTGTCGTTGTAATAGGCAGGCACCGACAGCACCGCCGACTCGACCGGCCCGCCCAGGAACTGCTCGGCGATCGTCTTCACCTGCGAGAGCACCACCGCCGAGATCTGCG
>JAHFDQ010000296.1 GCA_023248915.1 Archangiaceae bacterium
AGCAGGTCGCCCTGAGCCACCACGACCCGATGCAGACCGACACCGACGTCGAGGCGAAGGTCGAGCTGTGCGGCGAACGGGCGTCCAAGCACTCGAAGGACCTGGTCGTCTTCGGCGCGCGCGAAGGGCTCGAACTCAAGCTCGGCTGACGCGCAGTAGCGTCAGCGGCGGCTGGCGCGGACGGTGAACCCCTGTTCGACGTGCTGCCACTCGCCCCGGTAGGTGGGGTACCGCCAGGTCGCGAACTGCTCTCGGAGGCAGGCCGCGAGCGCGCCCTCGTCGGCGCTCTTCGGGTCTACGTGCACCGCGTCGACTTTGCCGTCGTTGAGCACCATCCACCGCACCCGCACCGCCACCGAGTCCGGCGGAGTCATCCGCGCGGCTTCGGCCGTCAGGCACTCTTCGATGAGGACGCCGTAGTGCTCGTTGACCTTCGCCATCTCGGCGAACGGCAGCCCCTCTCCCAGCGCCTGCGCAGAGAAGTCGCGGAAGCTGTAGGCGCCGTTGAGCGAGTGTTCCAGCTTGCGACAGGCGCCCTTGCCGAGCTTGGCGTCGTAGGCGCCGCACGACCGCTCGACCGCCTCGGTGCGCAGGTGGGCGCGGCGCGCGGCCGGGACCGCCGACGCCCGCAGCCCCTGCTCGAGCAGCGCGGCCCGGGCCGCGGCCTCGGGGTGATCTTCTCGGGTCTCCAGGGAGACCAGCTCGTCCAGCACCTTGCGGCGCAGCATCAAGCACCGGGGCTCGACGCAGGCGCGCTCGAGCTTGCCCAATTCCGCGATGGCGCGCGGGGCCTTTCCGGGTTCGAGCGCGAGCGCGCGGGCCTGGGCCAGGCGCACCCGAAGCGCCATCAACCCGTCCCGCGACCTTTTGTAGAACACCAGCGCTCCCGGCAGGCATGTGGCCAGCTTGAACTTGCCGGCGGCCACCGCGCGCTCGACTTCGCGAACGCAGCCGTCCGCTTTTCGCACCTGTGCGACACGCCCCTTCGCCACCGGCGGAAAGGCGTCGAGCGCCCGCGCCCGGCAGGCGTCGGTGTCGTCGGCGCCGCAGGACACTAACCAGCGTTCGGCCTCGCGCTGCTGCTGGCGTTTGTCAGCGCTCCGAGCCGAGAGCTCGCGCACCTGAACCCACTGCTCAGGCCCGGCTGCGGTCGCGAGCTTCTCGAGCTCGGGCAGCGAACCGCGCGCCGCGCCCAAGTCATTGGCCTCGAGCTTCAACAGCGCCGAGGCGAACTTCTCGGCGAAGAGCGCCTTCGACGCTTCGGCCGGGTCTTCCGAGGCGGGAGGGGCGACGACGTTGTGCTCGGCGGGCACTGGGGCCGACCGGGCCGGCGCGGGCTTGGGCGCTTCGAAGGCCGCCGAGAGGTCGTCGTCGCTGGGCGCGGAAGCGGTCGCCCAGGACGGCGACGACAACAGCACCAGGCTGGTGAGCGCGGGGACGAGCATGAGGCCGTGGCAATCTACCTGACCTCGGCCTCCCTTCGCTCGCCGCGCGTGCCTCGAAAGCCGATCAGCCGGGCCCCCACGCCCACGCCGCGCGGCGTTTTCTGCGCTCATCGGGGGCGCCGCTTGACCTAGAGTGCGCTGGTGCCGCGCCCGACGTCAGCCGACGACACCCGACAGTACCCGCGGGTCGCAGTCACCCTACCGGTCTTGCGGCGGGCCGAGGACGGGTACGTCGAAGAGCAGGTGGTCGACATCTCGCGCGACGGCATCGCCCTGGTCTCGGCGACACCGTTGGCGGCCGGGACCGCGGTCGAGTTGCTCTTGGGGTCGGCCGACAAGCGCATCGAAGTCCCGGTGCAGGCCGAGGTCATCTGGGTTCGCTCGGCGCGCGACTCGAACTCGCACACGGTGGGGCTGCGCTTCGTCAACATCGACGCGGGCCTGGTTTCACAGATTGAGCTCTTGCTCGTGAACCTGTTGACCGAGCCCCAGGGCCGCCGGGCGGGGCCGCGGGTCGACGTGAACACCGAGGCGTTCTGGAAGACCGCGGGCGAGCGCACCTCGGACCAGGTGATGCTCTTGAACGCGTCGCTGGGCGGCGCCTTGATGCACGGGACGCGGCTGCCGCAGCCGGGCACGCGGGGCCTGGTCTCGCTCATCGACCCGTCCAACGGCGAAGTCATCACCGTGCCCGCGCAGACGCGCTGGCTGCGCGGGTCGGACGACAACTGCGACGCCGGCATCAAGTTCGAACCCGGCAAGGAGGGGACGGAATTCCTGGCGCGCCTGTTGGCGGGCGTGCTCTTGCACCCGCGGTCGATCGGCTCGGTGGAAGCGCCGCTCAACGAAGGGGCCCGGCTGGGCGGCTTCGAGCTGATCTCGCTGATCGGCCGCGGCCGCAGCAGCGAGGTCTGGGCGGCGCGCGCGGTCGACCCGGCGCTGGCGGGGCTGAGCTTCGCGGTGAAGCGCTTCTTGCGCGCGCCCAGCGACCCGGCGACCTGGGGCGACTGGCTGCTCGAAGCGGCCGAGCTGGGCCGGGTGATGGTGCACCCGGGAGTGCTGCGGGTGCACTCGGCCCACGGCAGCATCCAGGAGTGCTGGCTGGCGATGGAACACGTCGCCGGTTCGTCGCTCGACCAGGTGTTGATAGACGCCCTGAAGCGCCGGTCCCGGCCTCGGGTCGAGTCGGTGGTGTCGGTGGTGGCCGAGGTGCTGAACACGCTCGAGTACTGCCACCGCCTGAAGGTCGGCGCGCGCAACGGCATCTTCCACGGCGACTTGCGCCCTTCCTGCGTGCTCATCGGCCAGGACGGGCGGGTGCTGGTCTCGGACTTCGGCCACCCCAACCCGCTCGCGCGAGGCGGCGGCGGGCAGGTGGCGCCCGACCGGCTGCCCTACGTCGCCCCCGAGATGCTGGTGAACGGCGGCGTCGCGACCGCCCAGTCCGACGTCTTCCAGGTGGGCATCATCCTCTACGAGGCGCTCACCAGCGTGGTGCCGTTCCGGGGCAACGTGCCCGAGCAGCTCGCCAACGCGGTCAGCCGCGGGCCGGTCGCGCCCAGCCGGCTGAACCCCTCCATCGGCCCCGCGCTCGAGAAGGTCATCGTCGCCGCGCTCGCCGCCGACCCCTACGACCGCCCCATCGGCGCGCGGGGCCTCGCCTCGGCCCTGCACTCGGCGATCGACATCCCCACCGGGCCGGAAGCCGCGGCCGCCCGGGCTGCGCTCACCGGAGCGGACGGAGGCGCTCCGCCGGAAGAGGCTGCCTACATTCAGCCGTCGAAGCCCTCGGTGCCCACCATCAGCGGCCCCCCGATGGCCGGCGCGTCGGCGGGCACGTTGGCGCGGGAAAGGTCGGTGCCAGAGGGCTCGCTGCCGGCAAGCTCGGCGCAGGGCCCTCCCGAGAGGTCGAGGTCGGACAGCGGCGGCGGCATGGCCTGGCCCGAGGCCGAACCCGAGGCCGCCGAACCGAAGCCGGGCGACATGATCGCCCGCTACTCGGTGCTGACGAAGCTGGCGAGCGGCGGCATGGGCGACGTCTGGCTGGCCCGCTCGGTGGGCCCCGGGGGCTTCGAGAAGACGCTGGCCCTGAAGACGATTCGCGCGCCGCTGATGGCGCGCACCGACCTGACCCGCATGTTCCTCAACGAGGCCCGGGTCGCGGCGCGCATCAACCACCCGAACATCGTTCAAATCTTCGACGTCGGCTTCGACCGAGGCATCGCCTACCTGGCGATGGAGTACCAGGAAGGGCGCACCGTCGCCGACGTGCGCACGGTGCTGGCCGACAAGGGCGAGGACTTCCCCGAGGGCCTGGCGGCGTGGATCATCGCCGAGTGCTGCGCCGGCCTCGACTATGCCCACAACCTCACGGACGCCTCGGGCGCGCCGCTGAACATCGTGCACCGCGACGTGACGGCCCGGAACATCTACATCACCTACTCGGGCAAGGTGATGCTGCTCGACTTCGGGCTGGCCAAGGCGGCCATCACCAGCGGAGAGACTCAGCCAGGCACCGTGCGCGGCACCTGCGCCTACGTCTCGCCCGAGCTGTTGCACGGTGAACCCATCTCGCCAGCGGCCGACGTCTGGGCGCTGGGCATCAACCTCTACTCGATGCTCACCGGCAGGCCGCCGTTCTCCGGGGCGACCGACGCCGACGTGTTGCTGGAAATCGCCAACAAGACGCTGGTGCCGGCTTCCGAGTACCGGCCCGGCATCGACTCGAAGATTCGGCGCGTCATCGACACCGCCCTGCAGAAGAGCACTTCCGAGCGCTACCCGTCGGCCAAGGCGATGCTCGAAGAGCTGAAGGAGTACCTGAAGACGAAGGCGGGCTCGAGCTTCGACCTGGCCCAGTTGATGGAACGGCTCTTTCCCAAGAAGAGCGACTTCGAGCGGTACCGGCTGGCGCAGATCGCCTCGGGAACGCCGCTGGGCGAGGCGGCCCCGACCGAGATGGTGGCCGCCCACGTGCCGCGCGCCGGTCCGGTAACCCAGGTGTCCGAGCTGGCGATGAACGTGGGCAAGGAACCCGCGACCGAGGTCCGCCGTTCGCCGTCTCACGGCGCCAAGGCCCCCGGGGCGCGACCCGCGTCGAAGCCGGTGGGGGCACGAGAGGCGGTGGCCGCCGGCGCCGCGTTGGCGATCATCGCGGTCGCGGCGCTGTTCGTCGTTCGCGCCGCGGGCGACCTGCCGGCGCCCCGGTTCGAGGCCAACGTCGCCTCGGTGATGGTCGCCGCGCCGCCGCCGGTGCCCGGAGAGCTCGTCATCTCGGCCTCGGTGGCCGCGGCGGTGGCAATCGACGGCAGCAACGCCGGCTTCGCCCCGGCCCGGCTACGGCTGCCCCCGGGAGACCACCGGGTGCGGGTGACGACGACCGGCCCCGAAGGGCACGCCGTCAAGGAATGGACGCTCACCGTCAAGCCGGGCCAGACGTCGGAAGAGGTCGCCAACTTCGACGTCGGAACCCTGGCCGTTGCCGCCGTCCCCTGGGCCGAGGTGAAGGTGGACGGCAACCCCGTCGGGCGAACCCCCATCGCTCCGGTGGCGTTGCTCGAGGGCCGGCACGAAGTCAGCCTCGAGAACCCGAAGCTCGGCACCAAGCGGCGCCGCGTGGTGCTCATCGTCGCGGACCAGGTGGCCGAGCTGAAGGTCGACATGAAGCGTTGACGGGGCGCCACGCGCCGAGGCGTACGCTTGGTCGGCGACCGGGGGCTGGGTTATGAAGGGGCGTCCCCTTCGCCCCTGGAGCCTTCGATGTCCGGCCGAGTCACGAACAATCCCCCCGCCCCCGCACCGGCGACGAACCGCACCACCACCGACCCGCGAAACACCACGCCCGAACCGCCCCGCACGGCGGACGACGTCAACCGCCCGGGTTGGCACCCCCGCCCCGCGAGGCCAGGTCAACCGACGGCGCCGGGGACTCCGACGACGCCCGCGACGCCGGTCACGACGACACCAGCCGGCCCCGGGCCCGCCGCGGTGAACGCCGGCCCCATGCACTTCACCGGCCCCGCCACCTACGAGGGAGCGAAGCTGAAGGCCGAAGCGCTCACCGGCGCCTACCGGGGCGTCAGCCCGTCCAAGTTCGGTATGACCGAGGTGCAGCTTCCCCAGCCCGACGGCACCACCAAGACCGTGGTGGTGCGCGACATGCATTACGACTTGGGCGACGGCAAAGTCGGCATGCGGTTGATTCCGGTGAAGGACAACGACCCGGCGGCCAACAGGCAGATGGACGATTTCCTGCGCCAGAAGATGGGCCTGTCGGCCAACGAGCCCATCTGGGCGCTCATCTCGTACATCCACCCGGAAGAGCACTCGGGCGACCTGAAGCAGCTCGGCACTGAGATGCTGAAGACCGAGATGGGCACGACCCACCTGGGCGCCTACGTCGGCGAGGGCCACACCACCAATTCGCCGGAGAGCTACCACCAGTACTCGTGGGAGGTGAAGGGTTACCCGGCCAACGTCCAGATGGTCTCGCTGCAGGGAGTGCCGCAGGGCGAGCTGAACAGGAACATGCTCGACGCCGACAAGGTGCTGAACAAGGGCGTGAAGTTTCCGCCGGACTACAAGAACGACGTGATGCAGACGGTGGACCTGAACACCACCTTGCAGTTCTACCGCGACTGGGTCAACGACGCTCCGTACCTGAAGGAAGACCCGACCTGGGCCACCTACTGCGCCGAGCACAAGACCATCGTCACCAACGTCGGGTTGAACGTTCCCCACAACGCCGAGTCCTTCAAGGAGATATTCGGCGCCACCGACGGCCCGCCGCTCTGGGACAAGTTCAAGCAGAAGTTCGAAGTGGCCAACGGGCGGCCCTTCACCGCCGCCGACGAGACGCACTTCGAGCCGCTGTGGAAGAAGGAAGGGCTCACTGCCGCGCAGATTCACCCGTCGACCAAGCAAGAGCACGACGACTACGTGAAGGCGCGCTTCGACGGCTCGCTGGCCAACGGCACCTACACCGGCTTCAAGCCGCTGCCTCCGGGCCGGGGCATGGCGTGGCGCCCCGAGGCCACCGCCGACCTGGTGAAGAACTTCATGGAAACCTACGCCTCGTTCCGGGACGTGGGCGGCTATGCCAGCGCGGCGACGATTGTCGGCTTCAAGGACGTCATCGGCCCCCGCATGGGAATCGACGACAAGACCTACCTCGCCACGGCGATGCCGGTGTTGAACAAGATCATGGTGGCCGAGGCGATGGCGCGCGCTCCGGCCGACCCGACGGCCTACGCCCAGTGGGTGCAGCAGGCGACGGCCGGCCTCTACGTCGCGTTCGGCGGCAAGAAGGAAGAGCTGGCCCCGGGCGGCACCGTCGACGCGGGGCGCATGGGCCTGGCGAAGGCCTGCATGCAGGGCGCGACGGGGGCCCAGGCCCAGGTGGCCCAGGCCGCGACCCAGCCGGCCGCGGCGCGCAATGACTTGGCCTACGGCTGGATGCGCGGCGCCATCGACGCCGACCTCGAGCGGGCCCGCATGGTACCGGTGTCCGACGCGAGGAAGACCGAGTTCTACTCGCCGCCCGCCGTCACCAACCGCGTGGCCAACGGCATCGTCGAGCACAACCAGTTCGTCACCATCAAGGTGCTCGCCACCGCGGTGGACGCAAGCGAAGTGCAGTAGCGCCCGACTTCCGGAAGGCCCGACTTCCGCTCAGCCCGAGCGGAGTCGAGGGCCCATCGTGACTCGTCGACTCCGCTCGGAGCGAACCGAAGTCACGGCGCCCAAATGCGCCCGGGCGCTCCGTTCAGCCCGGCCGCGGTGTGGCAGGCGTTGCAGTCGCCGTCCGTCTGCGACGAGCTCATCGGCTTCTCGCCCCCCGCGTAGACCAGCTTCGCGCGGTACGGCGTCGCCACCGTCACGCCCCGGCCCGAGGTGTAGAAGTTGCCCGTCGAGTTAGAGGTGAGAAAGAGGATTTGGCCGTTGGCGTCGGTAATCTCGACCTTCGCGCCGGCCAGGCCCGTGCACTGGTCCGCTTCGTTCTGCTTCGAGAACACCGTCCCTGCAAACCGGAAGGCGGGGCCCTCGCCCCAGTCATGGCATGCGACGCAGGCGCCCCCGGGCTCCATGGTCGCCTGGTCCCCTCCTGCCCACTGCTGCCCAGAGGAACAGACGCTGGTCGAGACACTCCGAGTCGAGGCTCTGAAGTCTGGCCCACACCCCAGGCCGAGCAGCGTCACCCAGCCCACCAGCGTCCAAGATGTGCCTCTCACGGTGATGACCACCCTCGACCTACCCC
>JAHFDQ010000035.1:0-1832 GCA_023248915.1 Archangiaceae bacterium
CGGGAACCGCGTTGGACCCGAGCGGCGCCACCTCGCCCTGCTCGATGGCGCGCAGCACCTTGGCCTGGAGCATCAGCGGCAATTCGCCCAATTCGTCGAGGAAGAGCGTGCCCCCGTCCGCCTTCTGAAACTCGCCGATCTTGTGAAACGAAGCGCCGGTGAACGCGCCCTTCACGTGCCCGAACAGCACGCTCTCGAGCATCGTCTCGGGAATGGCCGCGCAGTTCACCGTCACGAACGGCTTCGCCGACCTCCCGCTGTTGAAGTGAATCGCCCGCGACACCAGGTCCTTGCCGGTGCCGCTCTCGCCCTGCACCAGCACCGGAGCGTCGGTCGCCGACACCTGCTCGATGCGCCGCTCGACCTCGAGCCAGGCCGGCGACAGCCCCTTGATGACGAAGGGGCGCCCCGACTCGGCGCGGGTGGCGTGGGCCAACTGCGCCCGGCGAAGAAACTTGGCCGAGTCGCTCGCCACTTCCTCGAGCGCCGCGACGTGGCTCTTGGCGAACGCGTTCGGGTGCGCCGACGAGACCGCCAGGACGCCCATTGGCTTGCCCTGCCACACGATGGGCACCGCCAGCACCGCCGCCACGTCGAGGAAGTAGCGCGCGTAGTTCGCGTCTCGGGTGGTGTCGTTGCACAGGTACGGCTCGCCCGACTCGAAGCAGCTCAGCGCGATGCCGTTGGGCCGGCCGTCCTTGCGCGGGCGAAGGACAGACCCCGTCCCCGGCAGCGCCACGATCACGTCCTCCACCATGTGGAAGTCGACCGTCAGCCCCTTCGCCTTCGCGTCGTAGAGGAAGACGGCTCCGTTCCGGGTTCGCGTCTCGGCGCAGGCCACCTCGACCAGCCGGCGCGCCACCGATTCCATGTCGGCGGAGTGGAGCGAAGCGTCGGTGTTGCGTTCGCGCATCATTAATTGCACAGACTACTACGCCGAGGCGCTTCGGTGCAACGTTCGGCGCCGAGGAGCCTCGAGAAATCAGGGGGTTCCGGCCCGGCCCGGGGCGGCACGGCCACTGCACAAGGACGCGGCACACAACGCAATCCGGAGCCAATCATGAACTTCCTTCGAACCACCCTCCTCCTGGCAGTCACCGCGGTTCTCTCGGCCTGTGGCCCTGGCGACGCTTCCATCGACGGCGACGACGCGGTCACCTCGGACGTCGAGAGCGCCCTGTCTCAGAGCGCCGGCCGCTTCGAGACCTTCACCGCCCGCGACGGCTCGCACCGCTTCCACCTCTTGGCGAAGAACGGCGAGAAGGTGCTGGCGTCGCAGGGCTACTCGAGCGCTGCTGCGGCCCTGGCCGGCATCGACTCGGTGAAGGTGAACGGCACCGACGAGAAGCACTACCTGCTCCGCGAGGCCAGCGACGGCGCTTCGTACTTCGTGCTGGCCGCCGCCAACGGCGCGATCATCGGCGTGAGCGAGATGTACTCGACCCAGGCCAGCGCCACCCGCGCGGTGACGTCGGTCGCCCAGATCGTCCGCCTGACGGTCGCCGAGGGCGGCGCGGTGCTGAATGATCCGCGCTTCGAGGTCTTCCGCGGGCTCGACTCGAAGTACTACTTTCACCTCCGCGCGAAGAACGGCGAAATCCTCCTCCAGTCGCAGGGCTACTCGTCGAAGGCAGCGGCGAACGGCGGGGTCACCTCGGTCGAGACCAACGGCACCAACTCGGCGCGCTACCAGGTGCTGCCGGCGGCCGACGGCCAGTTCTACTTCGTGCTCCGCGCCGCGAACTCGAAGATCATCGGCCGCGGCGAGACCTACGAGACCCAGGCCGGCGCCCAGGCGGGAGTGAGTTCGTGCATGGGCGTGCTGGTCGACA
>JAHFDQ010000035.1:1842-20090 GCA_023248915.1 Archangiaceae bacterium
CGCGGTAACTTCTAGCTCCGAAGCTCACCGGGAGCGCGGGCCTCAAAAGGGGGGCGCGCGCTCTCGGCTTTGCGGGGCCCCGGTGCCCGCGCTACCCTGCCCGCCCCATGAACCAGAGGCTTCCACCTCCCGAATCGAAGCGTGTCGTCCGCGACCTGCGTGATCTCGCCGCGCTGACCTCGACCCCCGAGGGAGCCCAGCGCGTCGCCTGGGGGCCGGTCTGGCGGAAGGCGCGCGAATGGTTCGCCCAGAAAGTCCGGACCGACCTGGGCCTGACCGCGCAAAGGGACCCGGCCGGCAACGTCTGGACCACACTGCCGGGACTTTCGAACAGAAGCGTGCTCATCGGCAGCCACCTCGACTCGGTGCCGAACGGCGGCTGGCTGGACGGGTGCCTGGGGGTGGTGGCGGGGCTCGAGGTGCTTCGGCGCCACGCCGCTGCGGGGACTCCGCCGGTGACCCTGCACCTGGTGGACTGGGCCGACGAAGAGGGAGCCCGCTTCGGCCGCAGCCTCTGCGGTTCGGCGGCGGCCACCGGAGCCCTCGCTCCAAAGCGGGAGTTGGCCCATCTGGTCGACCGCCACGGGGTGCGCCTGCCCGACGCGCTGGCCGAGAACGGGGTCGAGCTGGGGTCGATGCTCGACGCCCGCGCCTTCCTGAAGTCGCAGGACGGCAGGGCCTACCTCGAGCTGCACATCGAGCAGGGGCCGGTGCTCGAATCGATGAAGCGGCCGACGGGCGTGGTGCTGGGCACCGTCGGCGTCGAACGCCACACGCTGCGCTTCGAGGGACAGGCCTCGCACTCGGGGGCGACGCCCATTCCCCTGCGAAGAGACGCGTTCCTCGCCGCGGCCGAGTTCGCGCTCGCCTGCCGCGACATCGGGCTGCGCTATTCGGGCGACACCCCGCGGACGAGGGTTGTCGCCACCTGCGGCGTGGTGAAGGTCGAACCGGGCATCGTGACCGCGGTGCCGGGGGTCTGCGAGATCTCGCTCGACCTGCGCGCGCTCGACGCGAAGGTGCTGGCGCGCATGCTTTCCGCGGCCCGGCGAGCCTCGGAAGACGCCGCGAAGAGGAACGGCGCGCGCGTGTCGTGGAGCCGCCTGCTCGGCATCGAGCCCCGGCTCTTCGACCGGCGGCTGCTGGACCTCTGCGCCCGGGCGGTGCGCGAAATGTCCGGCGACGCGCCCGAGCTGCCGTCGGGGCCGCTCCACGACGCGTCAGAGCTGGCGGCGGTGATGCCGACGGTGATGGTGTTCGCCCAGTCGTCGCCTGGCATCTCGCACTGCAAGGAAGAGGACACGAAGGTGGCGCACCTCGACAAGTCCATCCGCGCCTTCCTGCGGCTGGCCGAGCTGACGGTGGACGAGGTCGCCTCGCTGCCGGCGACTCGCCGCCGAGCCTTCCGAAGCGGAGCCGCGTCGGTCGAGGCCTGAGCGCTTCAGCGCTACGCGCGCGCGCCGACGTTGTCCACACGGTGAATCTGGAACGACAGCTTTGGCTGCGACTCTTCGCCCTGCTCGCCGAGCAGCGCCAAGAGGTCGGTCGACGTCACCATGCCGACCAGCTCGCCGCGCTCGGACACGATGGGCACGGCGTCAATCCGGTTCTCGACCATCGCCCGCGCCAGGTCACCCACCGACGCGTCGGGAGGAGCGACGATGGGCGACAGCGACATCGCCTCTCCTGCCGTGAGGTCGAGGTAGACGAGGTGACCGTCCTTCTTGCCCCCCACCGCGAGCAGGACATCCCGGTCGGACAGCATGCCTGCCAGCTTCCCCTGCGAGACGACCGGCAGGTGCCGCACCTTGAGCTTCTGCATGAGCGAGTGTGCGTGCTCGAGCGGAAGGTCCGGTGGAACGGCCGTGACGTGGACGCTGATGACGCCGCTGGCTCTCATGAGGGTCGCCTCCGAGATGACCCCAGCAATTCCCGGGCCCCGAACGCTCACGGGGCCCGCTTCCGGTGCTCCGCACATTCTGCGCGCGCGGCCCGTCAGGCGAACGAACTGCCCAGGTACGAATTGGCGCCCACGCGTTCAGCGGGGTAATCCGCGCCCCAGGTAGTCCGAGCCGACAATCCACCGATCGGGAGTGCTCACCAGGCCCGTGCTGCGGCCGAGGAAGAGGTAGACGTAGGCCTGCCCCGGCGCTCCGACGATCAGGTCCGAGTAGCCGTCTCCGTTCACGTCGCTGCGCGTAGTCACCGCCTCACCGAAACGGCCGCCCGGGACCGCGGCCGGGTTGTCGATCGACACCACGACGTTGAGCGCGCTGGCCGACCCCAGCGCGATGTCGACGTGGCCCGCTCCGCCGCTCCAGTACGCTGGGGTGCCGATCGTCATCTCGTAACGACCGTCGCCGTCGTAGTCGCCCCCGTTGGCGAGGGCGTAGCCGAACTCGTTCGGGTAGTAGCAACCTCTCGTCCAGGCCGCCTGGCCGACGAGCCCCCCTGGCGAACCGTTGTACGGGAAGATGCCTTCCCCGTAGCAGCACCAGGACCGCATGCCGATGATCAGGTTGATGTAACCGTCCTGATCATGATCGCCGCTCAGGGCAATGGCGCCCTGGCCGGCCGACATGCCGCCTACCACGTTATTCGAGAGCTGCGGCGAGACCTCCGTCGGCGACCCGAGCAGGACGTTCAGCCGGCTCGCGCCTCCGTTGCCGATCGCGACGTCGGCGAACCCGTCGTTGCTGAGGTCGCCCGACGCCACCCCGTTGCCGAAGCCCGCGTTCGCATCGCTGGACGGGTTCGACACCACCCACGGCGCGACCGCGTTGACTCCGGTAGGGCCTCCGAGAAACACGTAGGCGATTCCCGTGTCGGTTGTCGCTTCGTCTTGCCCCGGCGCGCCCACCACCAGGTCGGAATAGCCGTCGCCGTTCACGTCGCCTTCGGCCGCCAGCCCCTTCCCGAACAGCCCGGCCGCTTCCGGCGCCGGCGAGACCAGCGTCTGGTTCGCCGTCGCAGAGAGCCCGCTCGACCCGCCGAGGTAGACGTAGACGGCCCCCTCGCCCGAACCGACGGCCCCCGCGTTCGACGGCGCGGCCACGGCGAGATCTCCAAAGCCGTCGCCGTTCAGGTCGCCGCTCGCCAGCACCGCCCCGAAGCGCATGCCCGCGTCGACACCCGCCGGAACGAGCTCGCTGGCGGTGACCGCGCCGGTCCCGGGGTCCCCGGCGTAGAGTTCGACCGCGCCGCGGCCACCCTGCTCGGGAGCACCGGCCACGATGTCTGAATAGCCGTCGCCGTTGAAGTCGTTCGCGACCCTTCCGACGTCGACTTGCCGGACGTCGGTCCACAGCGAGCAGGAAGTACCTCGGCAGGCACGCACCCTCCAGTAATACCTCCGGCCCACCGGCGCCGAAGAGGCCACCGGGAGGTCGCTCAAGGGGCGCCAGGTCAGGGCCACCAGCCCAGTGGCCGAGGCCTCGGGGCTCGGGAAAGCGCAGGTCGAGAAGCTGTTCGCGGAACACGAGTTATCGACCTGGACCTCGTAGGTCAACGTCCCGCAGCCGTCGTCCGGCGACGCCGCGTACCGGAACTCCGGACGCAGCGTCAGCAGCTCGGGCGCCGCGTGCAGCGACCCCGAGTACCCGCCCGCCAGCGGCCAGAGCGGCAACGGCATGTGCGGGGCGATCGTCTGGCCGACGCTGCACCCGCCCAGGGCGTCACAGGAATCGGCCACCGTGCAAACGTTGCCGTCGTTGCAGGCCGTGCCCGACGGCTGGAACCCGTCCTGGGGGCAGGCCTTGGTCGACCCCAGACATTGCTCGGGGACGTCGCAGGCACCCGCAGCCGGCCGGCAGACGGTGCCGGACGCAAGGAACCCGTCGCTGGGGCAACTGGAGGTGTTGCCGTCGCAGATCTCGGCCTTGTCGCAACCGCCTGTAGCGACCCGGCAGGCTGTGCCCGAGGCCTTCTTCGCGTCGACTGGGCAGTCCGGCGAGCTGCCCGAACAGTCCTCGGCCACGTCGCAGTCGCCAGCGGTCGGGCGGCATTCGATGCCCGAGGCGGCCAACGCGTCGGTCGGGCAACCGTCGCTGGTGCCGTCGCAGGTTTCCTCCGCGTCACAGGCACCCGCGGGCGGGCGGCAGACCGTCGACGGCGGCGCCTTCAGGTCGCCCGGGCAGAGCGAGGACAGCCCGGTGCAGGCCTCGGCGACGTCGCACGGCCCTTGAGCGGCGCGGCAGACCGAGCTCAAACCGAGCAGCCCGTCGTTCGGACAGCCGGCGTCGGCGCCGTCGCACTTCTCGGCGACGTCGCACGGCCCATTCGACGGCCGGCAGACGGCGTTCACGGGCAGCACCCCGTCGGCCGGACAGCTCGGTCCTGCGCCGGTGCAGCTCTCGGCCAGGTCGCAAAGCCCTTGCGCGGGGCGGCACACCGTCGAGACCGACGCGAATTGGTCGGTCGGGCAGTCCTTCGTAGAACCGGTGCAGCTCTCGGCCACGTCGCACGACTCGGCGGCAGGCCGGCAGGCCGTACCGGAAGTCGCGACCTGGTCACCCGGGCAGCTCTTGGCCACCCCGTCGCACTGCTCGGCGACGTCGCACGGCCCGCCCAGCGCGCGGCAGGTGACTCCCAGCGCCGCCACCGCGTCATTGGGGCACGCCGAAGAGATGCCGTTGCAGGCTTCGTCCAGGTCGCATTCACCCAGCGCCGCACGGCAGACGATGCCGGCGGCCTTCTTGGCATCGCTCGGGCAGGCGGCGGTCAGGCCGTCGCAGGTCTCGGCGAGATCGCACGGGCCGGCGGCCGCGCGGCACGAGGTGCCTGCACCGGCCGGCAGGCATTTGTTCTGGGCCTCGTCGCAGCCGATGGCGCAACTGCCGGTCGGACACGGAGACTGGGCGCCCACGCATGCGCCGGCCTTGCACGAATCGACGGCGGTGCAGAACAGTCCGTCGTCGCAGGCGAGGCCGTCGGGCTCGTTGAGCAGCGAGCAGACCCCGGTCGCGGGCGCGCAGCGGCTCTTCCGGCAGGCTCCGTCCTGGCTGGTGGCGCAGGTGACCACCGTGGCCGGGTCGATGACGCACTTCTTGCCCTGGCAGATGAGGGTGCCGTTGCAGAGATCTCCGTCTTCGTTCGAGGCGCAGTCACCGGTGGTGGCGCACAGGCAGGTGTTCTGCCCGCTGGTGCACTGGCCCGCCGCGTTGCAAACGTCTCCCTCGGTGCACGGGTTGCCGTCTTCGCAGGCCGCGTTGACGGCGAGCGCGTGCGAACAGGAATAGCCCCCGCCGGTGGCCGCGCATGAATCGGTCGTGCAGGGATCTTTGTCGTCGCAGTCCGAGTTGGCGTGGCACGAATACCGGCAGTCGGCGGTGCACCCGTCGACTGCGACGGCGTTGCCGTCGTCGCACTCTTCGCCCACGTCGATAGACCCGTTTCCGCACAGGGGGCCGGGGCCGGCCTGACCGCTGTCCTGGGTCCCGGGGGAAGGCGCCGGAGTCGGCGCCGGGCAGCCGGCCAGAGCGAACAAGAGCGCGAACGAACCCAGGTAAAGGCCGGACTTCATCGTGCTTCCTCCGAGGTGAGCTTCGATTAGGGGCGGCAGGATACGATACGGACAGCGTGTCGTCAGCATGACAAGCGGGTAACCGACGGCTCTTGGGCCTCCCCAGGGGCCGCCAAGGCTCGCTCCGGCAGGACTCCTCGCCGGACCGGCCGGTTGCCCACCCACCTGGCGCACGCCTAAGGTGCCCCGGTGCCAAGGCGCCCCGAGTATCTCGCGATCGCGGCGGCGCTCGCCTGTGCCTGCTCGTCGCCGCCGTCCGTCGGTCCGGTCGCCGACGCCGGAGAGCTTCCAGACGCGGGCGATGCACGCCTCGACGCGGGTGGCTCCAGCGACGCCAGTTCGGGAGGCGCCGACGGCGGCACGGACGCGGGCGCCGACGCCGGCTGGTCCGCGGCGCTCGTCCTTCCCGCGGTAGCCTGTTCCGATCTGGTCGACCAGGTCTACGTCACTCCGCCGCTTCCCCCCTCAAGCGACGCCGCCCGGGGCGACGTCATTCGGTGCGCTCCCGACTTCACCTACGACTTGGCGGGCGTCGAGGCCGAGCTGGCGGCGGCCGGCGACACGGACGTCACCGCCACCACCGGCGTCTCGGTGTGGCGCGTCGCCTTTCGCACCACTCGCAGCGTCGGTTCGGGCGCCAGCAGCGCGCGGGTCTACCTGCCCTCCACCCCCCGGCAAGGGCCCCTGCCGATCATCGTGGCCTCTCACCCGACCGAGGGCATCGCCGACACGTGCGCTCCGTCGAAGAGCGCGGCGAGCAACCGCGACCTCGCGCTGCCCTGGGCGGCCCTCGGCTACGCGGTCATCGTTCCCGACTTCGCGGGGCTGGGCAACGAAGGGGCCCAGGGCTACCTCGATTCGCGCGACACGGCGTACTCGGTGCTCGACGGCGCGCGAGCCCTGCGCAAGCTGCTCTTCCCGGGTGCTTTCTCGAACCAGGTGGTCGTCGTCGGGTACAGCCAGGGCGGCGGAGCGGCGCTGTCCGCGCAGGCACTGGCGCCGACCTACGGCGCGGGAGGCGACCTCGCCGCCGTCGTCGTGTTCGCCCCGCAGTGGCCGGCGCGCCTCGACTCGTTCGGAATGCTTCGAATGCTGGCGGACCCGAACGGGCTCACCATCGCCTACGGCGTCACCAAGCCCGTCGTCCACGTGATGCGCACCTACGCGTTCTACGCGACGCGCGGCGGCGAGACGGACGGGGGCCTGGGCTTCCCGGCGGCCAAGGCGGCCGGCCTCAAGTCAGCGGTCGAGTCCACCTGCACCATCGCGCTCGGCGGCGCGGTGCAGGGGACCAGTCCTTTCGTGCGCGATCTGATCGACGACGGCCTTCGCACCTCGCTGCTCGCCTGCGCCGCCGACCCGGCCGGAACGGGCTGCGTCGAGCCGGGCCGGTCCTTCCACGCCTTCCTCGTCCTGAACGAAGTCACCCCGGTCGCGACCGGCGCGCCCATCTTGTACGTGCAGGGGTTGGGCGACCTAATAATGCCCGCCGCCGAAGAAGCGGCCTGCAACCTGGGCACGCTCGCTGACGCGGGAGTCTTCCCGCAAGTGTGCACCGACGCCTCGGCCAGCCACGTCGACGTAGTCAGCCGGAACATCGGCTTCGCCACCCGGTGGGTTTCGGCCCGCCTGGCGGGAGCCGCGCCGCCGACGTGCAGCGGGGCGGGAATGCCCGACTGCATTCCCTGAGCTGCCGTTTGGAAGCTGGCCCCAAACCGTGTATACGGGGGCTGCAGAGCAGCGGCTCGCATTTCGCAGCCGCGTGTGACGCGCCGAGGCCCGAAGAACGAAGGGGCAAGAGGCGCTGCTCTCGCGACTACCCAATCGTTCGAACAAACGGGCCGGTCCCGCCAGTCGGGGCCGGTCACGACAAGGATTCATGACTTTCGAAGATCTGAAGTTGCAGGACTCTCTCCTTCGCGCCGTCAAGGCCGAGGGCTACCTCACGCCGACGCCGATTCAGGCCGAGGCGATTCCCCACGTGCTCGCCGGCCGGGACGTGCTCGGTTGCGCCCAGACCGGCACCGGCAAGACGGCGGCGTTCGCGCTGCCCATTCTCCAGCGGCTGGGCGACCCGCCGCCGCACGTGCGGCCGGTGCGCTGCCTGGTACTGACGCCCACCCGTGAGCTGGCCTCGCAGATCTGCGAGGCCTTCGCCACCTACGGTCGAAACACGGGCCTGCGCCAGACCGTCATCTTCGGAGGCGTCGGCCAGGACTCGCAGGTCAGCGCCCTTCGCAAGGGCATCGACGTGCTGGTCGCGACGCCGGGCAGGCTGCTCGACCTGATGTCGCAGCGAATGGTGTCGTTCCACGCGCTCGAGGTGCTGGTGCTCGACGAGGCCGACCGCATGCTGGACATGGGGTTCATCCACGACGTGAAGCGGATCATCGCGGCGCTCCCCTGCAAGCGGCAGACGCTGTTCTTCTCGGCCACCATGCCGCCGGACATCGTCGCCCTGTCGCGCAGCATTCTCACCAATCCGGTGCGCGTCGAAGTCACCCCGGCGGCCACCACGGCCGAGACGGTGGACCAGCGGGTGTACCTGGTGGACCGGGCTTCGAAGCGGGCGTTGCTGGTGCACGTGCTCGGCGACGAGTCGCTGTCTCGGGCGCTGGTGTTCACCCGCACCAAGAGCGGCGCCAACCGGGTCACCCGGCACCTGCAGGAAGCGGGCGTCGAGGCCGACGTCATCCACGGCAACAAGTCGCAGAACGCGCGCGAACGGGCGCTCGAGAGCTTCAACCGCGGCGAGATTCGCGTGCTGGTGGCGACGGACATCGCGGCGCGGGGCATCGACGTCGAGGGCATCAGCCATGTGATCAACTTCGACCTGCCCAACATTCCCGAGAGCTACGTGCACCGCATCGGGCGCACCGGCCGGGCCGGCGCCGCGGGCATCGCCCTGTCGTTCTGCGACGGCGAAGAGCGGGCCTTCCTGCGCGACATCGAGCGCACCATCCGCCGGTCGGTGCCGGTGGTGGAAGACCATCCGTACCACTCGCGCTCGAGCGGCCCGAGCCGGTCAGAAGCCCCACGGCAGCCAGAGCCCCACCGGACGCACCCGCGGCGCGGGGGCCACTCGCGGACGAGCGGCCCCCCGGCCCATTCCGGCCCTCGGTCGGCGCCGATGCCGTCCGCCTCGGCTCCGCCCTCGCGCGACCGGTACGTCCCGAAGTGGTTCTAGCGAGCCACCGGACTCGCCGGCGTCACGCGCAGGCGGGTGCACCCCCAGGCGGCTGAAATCGAGAGGGGATTTGACGTGGTTGTATCCTGTCGTTTCCCCACTCGATTCACGGGTGGCCCTTTCGCGCTCCGAAGCCTGCTGCTCGCGGGCGAGTGGGCTACGTTCAGCCAGCCATGGCTCTTCTCGCGCTTTGGACGTTTCGACGGCGACGCTGGGTCTGGCTGGTAGCCGGCCTCGCGATCGGCCACGCCTGGGCCGACGATTCATCACCCTCTCCTGCATGCAAGCCCGACGCTCTCGAGAAGTTCCTCACGCCCGACCACAAGCTCGTCCTGACCGGCAAGCAGACGGTCGTGCTCGGCCCGGGGCGTCACGTCTTGGCCGGCGTCTGCGTAGACGGAGAAGCCGCCCTCAGGGTCTGCGGCGAGGCCACGCTGTTCCTGTCCGGCGCGGGCCCGGCCGTCATCGCCGGGCGAGGAATCGGGTCGAACGACGGGCACCCGGCCTCGATCAGCATCGAGTCGGAGGACCGACCAGACCTCTACGTGTTGATCGAGAACCAGCGCGCACCGGTCAAGC
This sequence comes from Archangiaceae bacterium, assembly GCA_023248915.1. Lineage (GTDB taxonomy): Bacteria > Myxococcota > Myxococcia > Myxococcales > Myxococcaceae > JAHFDQ01. Next base: position 11,130 of record JAHFDQ010000035.1, read on the forward strand.
TGACGATGAAGCTTCCCGGCGGGGCGGCCACGGTCGCCATCACCGGAAAGGCGGGGTTGGAAGTCACTCGCGAGAGCAAGGTCGATCGCATCGCCTACAACTCAGCCTGGGGCGACCTTCACGGCTTCCCGGAGTGCGCGAGCCCGTCGGTACGCCCGCCTTCCCGCGAAGAGCTTCACCGGCGGAAGTGCACCGCTCTGAACGTTCGGCCCCAACCGCCTCCTTCGGGCCCGGCGATCGCGGAACCGCTCGAGAACGGCTCGGTGGTATTCGAGCACCAACCCGAAGCACAGGAGTTCGTCGTGCCGGCAGGAGTGAAGCGGATCACCGTCGAAGCCTGGGGCGGCGGTGGAGGGGGTGGTTCGACGAATCGCGACACCCGGAGCCAGACCGGAGCGCCGATCGTCGACGCGAAGGGAGGCGGAGCCGCGTTCGTCCGGGGGACCTTCGCGGTCAACGAAGGCGACCGCCTCGTCATTCACGTCGCCAGCGGCGGCGGCGGCGCCGTGCTCCCCGGCTTCGGGACGACCGCCGGAGGAGGAGGCGGAACGTCCTATGTGAGGCTGAACGGCGTCGACCTCGTTGTCGCCGGAGGAGGAGGCGGCGCCGGTGCCGACGGCTGTGGAGGCTGCGAAGCAGGGCGCGAAGGAAACGGTGGGGCGGCCGGAGCGGAAGCGGGAGCGACCGGCGACGGCGTCCCCTGCTACGTGCTCGACGACGACTGCGCGGAGGGCGGCAAGGGCGGGGCGTCATCGCAAGGTGGACGCGGCGGGGTCGGCCCCTCGGGGGCGGGCGGCGAGGGGCACCAGGGCGCGGGTGGCGCTTCGAAGGGCTGGACCGGAGTCGCGCTGGGCGGCAAGGGCCACCTCGGGGGGCCTTCCAACGCCGGCAACGGGTCTGGCGGCGGAGGCGGCGCCGGCTGGTTCGGCGGCGGGGGCGGCGGCTACCGGACGACCTACTGTGGGGGCGGCGGGGGAGGCGGCAGTTCGCACCTCCACTCCGGCGCGACCGGCGCCGTGATGGTCGGAGGTTCGGGCCTGATTCCCGGACACTCCGTCGACGCGCACCGCGGCCACTCCTCCGGCGGCGGCGGCCACGGAGGCGACCCGGGCGAACCCGGGCGCGTCGTCGTCTTCTACTGAAGAGCCCCCTTCCGCCAGAGGGAAGGCGAGCACCAGTGTTCACCTTCGAGCCCGACTGGACGCGAATCCTGACGGTGTTGGCGACCACCAGGCTTTAGGTGTGCCGTGGCAACGCCACCGGACGGTTGACATGAAGTGCTACAAGTAGCACATTGGAGCCTGTGAAGAGGACTGGCATTCGGAAGGTCAGGCAAGAGCTCAGCGAATTGCTGCGAGAGGTCCGCCGGGGCCAGGAGATACTGATCACAGATCGCGGCGCGCCGGTGGCGAGGCTCGTACCGCCGGAGCCCCGGATGGCCCCGGCCTTCACCGGGCGAGCCGCGTTGAGGGCCGAGATGCCGCGCCTGGATCACCCGTTGTCCCAGGCCATTTCAAAGGATCGGGATGACCGCTTCTGAGAAGCGGAGCGGAAGGCGCCTCCGAGGGCCCGTGTATGTCGACGCGAGCGCTCTGGCCAAGCTCTACCTCCCCGAGGCGGAGAGCGACAGCCTCGAGCTGGCACTGTTCGGGCGGCGCGACCTGCAGGTCTCGAATCTCGCGGTGACCGAGGTCATCTCGGCCGCTGCCCGACGGCGCCGGGAGGGGCTTCTCACCTCAGAGCAGCTGTCGCGCGTCCACTCCGCTCTGCTCGATGACGTCTCGAACGAGGGTGCTTTCCTGCGGTTGGATCTCGAGCCCTCCGTTCACCGGGAAGCGGAGCGGCTCCTCGTCCGAGGGGCGACTGACGAGGGGGCGCCAGGCCTTCGGGCTGCCGATGCTTTGCATCTCGCCCTGGCCGTGACTGCCGCCGCACGCACGCTGGTGACGTTCGATCAGCGGTTGGCGCAGGCGGCGCGGATGGCCGGGCTGCACGTCTTCCCCGCTCTCGGGCCCTGATGCGCAGCTTTGCTGGACTCGAAGCCCGCTCGACGGTTACGGAGTAAACATGGCGAAGCTCCGGAAGATTGCCCCCTGCCTCTGGTTCGACACTCAAGCGGAAGAGGCCGCGAGGTTCTACGCCGGCATCTTCAGGGGCTCGAAGATTCTCAGGATCAGCCACTACGGCAAGGAAGGCCACGAGATTCACGGCCGGCCTGCGGGAAGCGTGCTGGCCGTGAGCTTCGAATTGGAAGGCCAGAAGTTCACCGCGATGAACGGCGGTCCCCAGTTCAAGTTCAGCGAGGCGATCTCTCTCCAGGTCAACTGCGAGACCCAGAAAGAGATCGACGAGCTCTGGGAAAAGCTCTGCGAGGGTGGCGACCCGAAGGCGCAGGCGTGCGGTTGGCTCAAGGACCGCTACGGGCTGTCCTGGCAGATTGTCCCGGCCTTCATGGACGAGCTGTTCGGCGAGCCGACCTCGCCGAAGACCGAGCGGCTGATGCGGGCCCTGCTCGAGATGAAGAAGCTCGACATCGCGGCGCTCAGGCGCGCCTACGAGGGGTAGCGGGACGGCCAAGGCCCCCGCCCGAGCTGGCGGCGGCCTTCGTCCTTAGGAGGCCCTCTTCCAGGGACACCGTCGGCTGGTAGCCCAGCTCGCGGCGGGCTGCGCCGATGTCGAACCACTCGGCGTGGGAGAGCTGCAGAGCGGCGAAGCGCGTGATGAACGGTTCCCGGTCCAGGCCGACCGCCGCGTGGCCGAGCTCGAGCGCGGCCCCCACCCAGAAGGCGACCTTGGCCGGCACCGCCCGGGTGACGGGACTCTCGCCCGCGGCTTCCAGCAACCGGCCGGCCATGGTCCACACGCCGATCGGCGCTCCGTCGCTGACGAAGTAGGCCTTGCCGCCCACCGGGCCCCGCTCGCGAAGCCGCGCGGCCGCGCAGAGGTGCGCCTCGACGCAGTTGTCGATGTAGTGGGTGTCGACCTTCGGGTCGCGCGACCCGATGCGCCGCAGCCGCCCTGCCCTCTGGCGCTGCACCAGGCGCGGCAGGAGGTGGCGGTCGCCCGGGCCCCAGATGAAGTGTGGGCGCAGCGCCACGGTTAGAAGCCGCTCGCAGTTGGCCTCGCGCACCGCCTGCTCTGCCAGCGCCTTGGTGCGCGGGTAGTGGGCGTAGAAGCGCCTCGCGTACGGCACCGCCTCGGTGGCTCCCTCGATGTCCTTCCCGTCGAAGACGACGCTCGGGCTGCTGGTGTAGACGAGCGACGGGACCTTCTGCGCGAGGCAGGCATCGATGACGCTCTGGGTGCCGCCCACGTTGACGCGGTCGAAGTCCTCGCGCGGGCCGAAACCGCTCGCCAGCGCCGCGGTGTGGAACACCACTTCGATGCCGTCGCAGGCCCTCGCCGTCGCTTCGCGATCGCAGACGTCTCCGCGCACGGTCTCGGCCCCCAGCGCACGGAGCTCGGGGTAGTCGCCGCGGGCCAGTACCCGGACGTAGGCCCCTTCGCCGCGCAGCCGCGCCACCAGGGCCGAGCCCAGAAAGCCACCGCCGCCGGTGACCAGAGCCTTCACGCGTCGCCGCCTCGTCGCCGATGCGGCGTGCGCGGTTCGCGCGCCGTGGCGATCACGTGGACACGCCCCTTCGCATGAGCCCCGAGCCCCCGCCGGAGAGCACCGACCTCATCTAGACGCGCCCCGTCGCCCACGCCGCGAGCGCCCGCCGGTCGATCTTTGCGTTGTGGCGGATGTCGACCGGCAGCGCGCCCGAGTACACCAACGCCGTCTGCACCCACCGGGTCAGCGGGTTCTTGGCCGCGAGCGCGAGCAACTCGGCGCACAGCGCTTCGTCCCCCTGGCTGGCCGCGTCCTCCTTCTCGACGACCAGGACCGGCCGCTGCCTGCCCCGTTCGCCCACGCCGACCAGCGCGGTCCGCCGCGCCTTCGGGTGCTGGTCGAACAGCGCCTCGCACGGCACGGTGTAGAGCACCCCGTCGGCCGTCACCACCCGGTCCACCTTGCGGCCCAGCATCCACAGGCGCCCCTCGGAGTCGAGCGCGCCGATGTCGCCCATGCGGTGGACGACGCGGCCACCCTCTCTAATCTTCGCGAGCGCCGTCTCGCGCGGCCGGCCGTAGTAGGCGGGCGAGACGACCGGTCCGCTGACGCAGATTTCGCCCGGCTCGCCCGGCGGCACGAGCAGCGCGTCCGACCATTCCTCGATGGGGTCGTCAGTCACGCGGATGAGCCGCACGGCGATGCCCGGCGCGGCCCGGCCCACGCACAGCCCCTTGCCCTCTTCGGTGAGCAGGTGGGTGCGCGAGAGCACCTCGCGCGCGCCGATGGTGGCGACCGGCAGCGACTCGGTCGCCCCGAAGGGCGTGTGAACCTCGGCATCGCCTACCAGCAGCCCCTGCATGCGGCGCAAGATGTCGAGGCGGACGGGGGCTCCGGCCGAGAGCACCCGCCGCAGGGTGGGAAGCTTCAGCCCCTCGCGCTCGCAGTGGCGCGACAGCCGGTCGACCAGCGCCGGCGACCCGAACATCGACGTCGCACCCTGGTCGACGATGGCCTCGACCAGCAGCTTCGGGTCGGCCGCCGCGGGGCTGCGGAAGTCCATGTCGGGCAGCACCGCCGTCATTCCCAGCGCCGGGTCGAAGAGCGCGAAGAGCGGGAAGGTCGGCAGGTCAATCTCCCCGGGGCGGATGTCGTAGGCCGCTCGAATCGCGTCGACCTGCGCCGCGAACATGCCGTGAGTGTAAATCGCGCCCTTCGGAATCCCGGTGCCTCCCGAGGTGAAGAGGATGGCCGCCTGCTCGTCGGGCGCCGGCACGCAGGCGGGGTACGGCGTGTCGTCCCCGCGCAGGTCCTCGAGGGTGGCGCCGCCCCAGAACAGCCTCGGCCCCACCGTGACGAGCGCGCGCACTTTGGGAAACCGCCCCCGGTAGATCGCCCTCGCGGCCTGCGCCTTCGTCACGCCGATGAAGGCCTCGGGCTCGGACTCGGCGAGGCAGGTGAGCAGCGCCTTCCTGCCGATGCCGGGGTCGACCAGCACGGTGACAGCTCCCACCTTGAAGAGCGCGAAGACGAGGGCCACGAAGTCGAGCCCGGGCGTCACCATCAGCACGGTGCGCACCCCGCGGCCGATGCCCTGCCGCTCAAGTCCGTGGGCGTAGGTGCTGGAGAGCGCCTCGAGCTGCGCGAAGGTCAGATGCGCGTAGGCCCTGCGCCCGGCCGCGTCACGACCCTCGGGCACGACGACGGCGCGCCGGTGCGGCCACTCCTTCGCCATGCGTTCCAGGTGCGCGGCGACGTTGGCGCTCGGCGCGTCGGGAGCCACCTCGGCGGCGAGCCTCATGCGCCCGCCTCGGCCGGGTGGCGCTGGAGGAACGAGCGGACCAGCGGCAGCACTTTCTCGTGCGCGTCGTCGAGGACGAAGTGACCGGCCTCTTCGAAGACATGCTCCTCGGCCGAGGGCAGGCGCAATCTCCACTCGGCGAGGAAGTGGTCGTCGAAGACGAAGTCGTGCCGCCCCCAGCAGATCAGCGTGGGCAGGTGGGCGAGCTTGGCGAGGCCCGTCGACACTTCCTGCACCAGCCCCCAGGTGCGGTGCTCGGGGCCGAGCGGAATGTCCTCGACGAAGCGCTGCACCGCGATGCGGTGGTCCCAACTGTCGTAGGGCGCGAGGTAGCCCTGGCGCACTTCCGGCGTCATCCGGCCGGGCTTCACCGAGGCGGTGCGTAGCGCCCCGCGCACGAAGGCGTTGAGGCCGCGCACCGGCCACTCGAACCGGCCCAAGCGCTTCACCAGGCCAATCTGCCAGGGCAGCAGCTTCTTCTCGGGCAGCGGGAAGCCGGCGGTGTTCAACAGCACAATCCGCGAGACGGCCTCGGGGTGGCGGACCGCGAAGGCCAGACCAATCATCCCGCCCCAGTCGTGGAGCACCAGGGTGATTCCGCGCGAGATTCCCAGGCTGGACAAGAGCCCCTCGAGGTCCTTCACCCGGCGCTCGAGCGTGTAGTCGTACTCGGCGTCGCCCGGCTTGTCGGACAGGCCGCACCCGACGTGATCCGGGGCCACCACCCGGTACGAGCCCGACAGGCCGCGGATCAGCTCTCGGAAGTAGAAGGACCAGGTCGGGTTGCCGTGCAGCATGACGAGCGGTTCGCCCCGCCCTTCGTCGAGGTAGTGCAGGCGCACGCCCTGGCCGACGTCATGGTGCCGGCCGTGCCACGGGTAGAGGTCGGCGCTCACCATGAGAGCCCCGCCATGAGACAGTTCAGCCCGCTGCCGATGCCGAGGAACGCGACTCGGTCGCCCGGCGACAGGAAGCCCGCCTCGTCGGCCATCGCCGCCGCCAACGGCAGCGAGACGGTGCCGATGTTGCCCAGGTCGCGGAAGATCGAGAAGTCGCGCTCGCGCGCAACTCCCAGGGCCGAGAGCACCGCGTCCTGGTGGGCGCTTCCCACCTGGTGGCAGATGACGCGGTCCACTTCCGTAACTCGCCACTCGAGGGTGCGGAGGAAGCGCTCGAAGGTGCGGACCCCGAGGGCGACGCCGCTTCCGAGCACCGCCGCGGCGTCGGTCTCCATCTCCGAAACAGTCTCGCCCAGTAGCCCCGAGGGAGGCCCCCAGCGGCACAGCCGGTGGTGCTCGGGCGCGGCGAGGGCGGCGGCTCCGAGCAGGCGGTGGCCCGAGTCCGAGACCGACTCGTCGGTGAGCACCACGCCGACCGCGCCCGAGCCGCCGGTGAGCGTCGCCAGCGACAGCCGCAGCCGGTCGAGGGTGGGTTCGGCCAGCATCCGGTCGAGGGTGGACTCGACGATGGTGCGCGAGCTCTCGGCCGAGACGACCAGCCCGGCGCGTATCTGCCGCAGCTCGATGCGGTTGGCGACGTCGATGAGGCCGTTCACCACGCCGAGGCAGGCGTTCGAAACGTCATAGACCTGCGCGTCGGAAGAAATTCCCAGCGCGTCGGCCACGGCGCAGGCGGTGGCCGGTTCGAGCCCGTCCTTGCAGACGCCGGCATAGACGAGCGCTCCGAGGTCCGACGCGGCGACTCCGGCGGCTTCCAGCGCCTTCTTCCCGGCCCGCGCCGAAGCCTCCGCCATGCCCGTGCCCCGCGGCCAGAAGCGCCGCTCGCGAATCCCGGTGAGCGCCTCGAGCTGGCCCGGGCCGAGGCAGAGCGTCTCGTAGACCGGCGAAAGGCGCGCCTCGAGCGAAGCCGACGACACCCGCTCGTCCGGCAGCTCGTAGCCGATGGCCTCGAGGCAGACCCGCGACCAGCGCATCAGGCCCCCTTTCCCGCCGCGCCCTCTGGCACGAGCGCGAGGGCGAAGTCCTTCATCTGGTAGATGACGCGGCCGTCCACCGACAACAGGCCGTCGGCGACTACCACCGGCCGGTCTCCTTCCTCGATTCGGGTGACGGCGGCCGAGACGCGGACCTCTTGGTTTTTCGGAACCACCTGGCCTCGGTACGTCCACTGGTGCGTTCGCCCGAGCGCCAGCGTCTCGAAGCGATGCGTCGCCGACGACCGGCCGAAGCGCTCGCGCGCGTAGAGCTTCAACAGCTGGACGAACGCCTCGAGGCCGAGCGAACCGGGCATGACGGGGTCGCCGACGAAGTGGGCCTTGAAGAACCATTCTTCGGGCCTCACCCGCTTCGCGCCCATCACCTGGCCCAGGCCGTGCGGGCCGCCGGACAGCGTCAGGCCGTCGAGCCGGTCGAGCATCGAGTAGGCCCCGGCGGGGAGCGACAGGCCTCCGCCCGGGGAGAACGCCCCGCGGCAGGCGCCGGGGTCGAGCGGCGCTTCCGAAGGCAGCGGCACCCCCTGCCCGGCCCACGGCTCGGGGTGGGCTGCGCCCCGCAGCCCCACCTGCTGGGCCAGCGCCTGCGCGGGGAAGAAGCCGAAGCGCGTCTGCCCGGTGTAGACCGGCCGCTCGCCCGCGAGCACCCGGAAGGCGAACTGCTGGAGGATCATCCCCCCGGCGTTCGACACCTGCTCCAGCTTCGCCTGCATGCGCAGCGTGCCCGTGTCGGGCCGGACTTCCTCGTGGATGACCGCCTTGCCTTCCAGGTTGCGGAAGAAGAGGTCTTCGCCCGAGGTGAGCGCCGACCCGACGTAGGCGGCGAGGAAGCCGCAGGGCTGGAGCGCCACCTCCAGCAGCACCGCGTAGGGCATCGTCGCCTGGCGGCTCGCGGCGAAGTACCAGGCGTCTACGGGCACGTCGTACTCGGCCTCGAGCCACCCGGTGGGCTTCATTTCCCACGGCGGGGCGTCGATGCGGTTCACCCTGTCGATGAAGGCGAACGGAGGCGCCGGCAGCCGCGAAAGCTTCCGCCGTCCGCCCAAGTCGAAGGGGCGGTAGGGGTCGCCGAAGGCCTCGGACGGATTGCCGGTCTGGTAGGCGGCCAGCTTCGCGAGCTCGAAGAGCGGCTTCCGAGTCCACGCGCCTTCGACGTCGGCGCGCGACAGGCCCACCAGGCGCACCGACAGGTTCTCCATCTTCACCACGCGCCGGCCGTCGGCGTACATCGTCGCGTCGGCCACCGCGTAGGGTTCGGGGCCGTAGCCGATTTCCTTCACCTCGAGCTGGTAGCGCACCTGGCGCGTCTCGGGCGTCACCTGGCCCCGGCACTTCAGGCGCCCGCCCACCCCTGGCAGCGGCGCGTAGTGGAAGCCCTCGGGAAGCTGTCCTTCTCCGGCCACCCAGCCCTTGCGCAGGAGCAACACCCGAAGCGTGTGCAAGCAGCACTCGTACATGAGGGTGCCGGGCATCACCGGGTCGTCCGAGAAGTGGCAGGTCAGGTACCAGTCGTCGGGCGTGACGTCCGCTTCGCCCACGATGAGGCCGAGCCCGAAGCGCCCGCCGGTGGGCTCTAGGTCCACGATTCGGTGCACCAGCCGCATTCGGCCAGAGGGCAGGCGCATCTCGGGCGCGAGCGACATTCCCGCGAAGGCC
>JAHFDQ010000297.1 GCA_023248915.1 Archangiaceae bacterium
CGGTGCGCGGCGCGCTCACGAAGAAGAGCCGCGAGGCGAGGGCGGTGATTGTCTCTAGCTGGGAAGCGGGGCTCAGCCCTGCCGCCGAGACCGTCACCGTCGGCCGGCCTGGAGTCGGGTCGCGGAAGTAGAACGCCCCCGAGGTGGCCCCGGCGGCCAAGGCGGCGCTGGTGATGGCGGTGGTGCACGCCGAGTTCGAATAGAAGCCGAGCGTCCCCGAGTCGGAAGCGAGGGCGACGGTGGCGCTCACGGCGGCGGGGACGACCGCTCCGCCCAGGTCAGTCGTCTGAAAACTCAACGGCCCCGCGCACGCCCCGGCCGAAGTCGTCTGCGGGGCGCCGCCGAAGGCCAGCCGCGAGGGGGCAGCGGTAAAGAAGGCGGAGTACGAGGCGGACGCCAAGCCCGCCGCGCTCGCAGTCACCGTGCCCAGGCCGGCCGCGGTGTCCGAGAAGTACAGGCCGGTCGAGCTGGAACCCGCGGGCAGGGCGAGGGCGGCAATCGGGTTGGTGCAGGCCGGGTCGGAGAAGAAGGTGGCGGTGCCGCTGGCGGACGACAGGCCGATGACCGCGGTGGCGGCCACCGGGGCGGAATTGCCGGCTGCGTCCCTGGACTGGAGCGACAGGAAGCCCGAGCAGGCGCTGGCCGAGAGCGCCTCTGCCGGGCTGGCGAAGAACAACTGCATCGCCGCGGGGACGATGAACGCCGGGCCCGAGGCCGGGGCCAGGCCGGCCGCCGTCGCGGTGACGGTTGGATGGCCGGCGGCGGCGTCCTTGAAGTAGGCGGTGACCGACGAGGTGCCCGCCGCCATCGAGACCTGCGTCACCGCGGAGGCGCAGGTCGAGTCGGCGAAGAAGGCGAGCGTCGCCGACGTCGAGGTCAGGGCGACGGCCGTGGCGCTGGCCACCGTGGCCACCGTGCCCGCCGGGTCGCGCGACTCGACGGCCAGCGCGCCCGAGCAGGCGCCGGTCAGGACGGACTGTGGCCCGCCGGTGAAGGCCAGGTGGGCGACCGCCGGAAATTGCAGCTCGTCCTGCGAGGCCGACCCGAGGCCGGGCCCGCTCGCGGTGACGGTGGCGACGCCCCCGGTGGCGTCCTTGAAGTACAGCGACGCGCCGCTGGACCCCGGTGTCAGCACCACCCCGGAGATTGCGTTGGTGCAGGCGGCGTTCGAGTAGAAGGTCATCGTCGGGGAGGACGAAGACAGCGACACAGTGGTGGTGGCGGCGACGGCCGTCTGGCGGCCGTCCGCGCTGCGCGCCTGAAGGTCCACCGGCCCCACGCACGCCCCGCTGGGGTGGGCCTGCGCCGACGAACCGAACGCCAGGCGGCTGGCCGGCGGCGTCACCACCGCGGTCAGCGTGCCCGAGGTCAGCCCCGGGGCCGACACGGTGAGGGTGCGCTGCCCGGGTGACGAGTCACGGAAGTAGAAGCCGGCGCCGGTCGAGCCGGCGCTGAGACTCACCGCGGCAATCGGCGTCGCGCACTGCCAGTCGGCGTAGAAGCCCGTCGTCCCGGACGAGGAAGCCAGGCCAACGGACGTAGCCGAAGCGACGCCCACCGCCAACCCGGCCGCGTCCCGAGTCAGGAACGACAGGTACTGGCAGGCCGACGTGGACACCGTGGGGGGCGGCACCGGGAAGGACAAGAGGGTGGGGCTGCCGCTGATGCTGGCGAGAACGCCGGCCGGGGTCAGGCCGCCCGCGGTGGCGGTGAGCGTCACCAGCCCCGAGGTGCCGTCTCGGAAGTAGAAACTCCCCCCGGTCGCGCCGGACGCCAGCGAGAAGCTGAAGATGGGGTTGGTGCACAGGTCGTCGGAGTAGAAGCCGGTGGTGCCCGAGCTCGAGCTCAGGCTGACCGGGGTAGCGGCGGCGATGCCGGCCAGGTTGCCGCCCGGGTTCACCACCGAGACGTCGACTCGCGCCGAGCAACGCCCCGGGCCGAGCGTCTGCGCCATTCCGGGAATCCAGAGGGCCGAGGCCGCCGCGGCCACCACCACGCCCTGGGTGGCTGCGGCCAGGCCGCCCGCAGAAGCGGTCAGGGTCGGCGCGCCTGCTGAGGAGTCCTCGAAGTAGAAGCTGACGGTGTCTCCACCCGCGGCGAGGGTTCTGCTGGTCACCTGGGAGGCGCAGGCAGAGTCCGAGTAGAACTTCAGGGTTGCCGACGTCGAGGTCAGAGAGACTACCGTCGGGTTGCTCACCTGGGCGGCGACGCCCCGGGTGTCTCTGGCCTCGACCCACACCAGCCCCGAGCAGGCGCCCGCGCCCGCGCTCTGCGTCGAGCTGGTGAACACCAGCTTGGTGGGCGGGAGCTTGAAGTACGCCGTCTGCGACGCCGGCGTCAGCCCCGGCGCGGTCGCGGTCACCGTCACCTGGCCGGGGCTCGAATCCTGAATGAACAGCCAGGCGGTGGACTGAATGTTCCAGTTGGTCACCTTGTTGCTGCACGCCGGGTCCCAGAAGAACGCCGTGGTCGGCGAGCTCGAGGCGAGCGTCAGGGGCAGCCCGTCCACCGCGCTGGGCTGGCCGAGCGCGTCGCGAACGCCCACCTGCAGGTACCCGGCGCAGGTGCCGGGGCTCACCTGCATGGGCGGATTGTCGAACACCAGGGCCGCCGGCTTCGCGGTGATGACTTGAACGGCCGAGGCCGCGCTCAACCCCGGCGCGGAGGCGCTGACCGTCGGCGACCCGGCGACGCCGTCGCGGAACCGGACCGTCAGGCTGCTCGTGCCCGCGGGAAACGTCCGGGTCGTCGCCTGAACGGCGCAGGACGCGTCGCTGTAGAAATGCAGCGTCGCCGAACTCGAGGAGAGGCTGACCACCGTGTCTGACGGGACCGCCACCTTCTCGCCTTGCGCGTCCAGCGCCGAGAGCTCGACCGGGTGGCAACTGTCCGCTGGGAACGGCGAGGTCCCTGCGTTGAAGGCCAGCTCGGTCGGTGCGGGAGCGACGGTCGCCGCGTAGACCGCCGAACCGAGCCCCGGGCCGGTGGCGGTGAGCTGAACCCGGCCCGGCTGCGAGTCCTTGAAGAAGAGCTTCGCCTGCTTCGCGCCCGCGGCGAGGGTGAGCGAAGGGGTGGTGGCGCCACACGACGAACTCAGGTGGAACGACAGGCTGCCCGAGCCGGACGCCAGCCCGACGACCGTGTCGGAGGTTACGCCCACCTCGAGGCCGGCGGCGTCGAGCGCCCGAAGCACGACTTCTCCCGAGCACCCTCCCACCGGAACGGTCTGGGTCCGGCTGACGAACCTGAGCCCGGTCGGGGGCGGGGTAATCACCTCTCGCTGCGAGGCGGGCGCCAGTCCGCTCGCCGTCGCGGTGACGGACGGCGACCCGGCCGCGGAGTCTTTGAAGTAGAAGACGGCCGAGCTGGCGCCCGGGCTCATCGTCCGGCTGGCGGCGCCCGCGGTGCACCCGGCTGTCGAGTAGAAGGTGGTGGTCGCCGAGGTCGAGGACAGCGCCACGACGGTCGCGCCGGTGACGCTGGCGAAGTTTCCAGCGGCGTCGCGGGTGCGAACGGTCACCGGGCCCGAGCAGGCGCCCTGGGGCATGGTTTGTGGACCGCTGGTGACCGAGAGCTGCGCCGGCTGCGCCAGGGCCGCGGTCGGAAGCGCGAACGCCGCCAGGGCCAGCAGGGCTCGCCGCATGCGTCGAAGGTGGACCATCAGTCAGCTATCCCCCTGCCAGTGCCGGAACCTCAGTAGTAGGGAACATACAGAACGTAGACCGGCGTGTTCGTGTCGGCCGCGATGTATCCCGGAGCCGCGTTGTTGGTGCCCCCGGTGCCCGCGGCGCCGTTTCCGAGCTGCCCTTGCGAGTTTCCACCCCAGCACTTCACCGTTCCGTTCGCGAGGAGCGCGCAGGTATGGGTGGACACGGGGCCCGGGCTCGCGCCACCTCCGCAGGCGAGGGCGACCACGCCCGTCAGCGAGGACACGGGCACCGGGACGTTCGAGTTCGTGCCGGTGTTGCCGTTGCCAAGCTGGCCGTAGTCGTTCCGCCCCCAGCACTTGACGGTGGTGTCGCCCATCAGCGCGCACGCGTGGAACTCTCCGATGGCGATGTCCGTGACTGCGGTCAGCGACGAGACCGGGACGGGAACGTTGGAGTCGGTGCCGGTGTTGCCGTTCCCCAGCTCGCCGTAGGTGTTGCGGCCCCAGCACTTGACAGTGGTGTCGGACATCAGCGCGCAGGTGCTGAAGTCCGCGGCCTTGACGACGGTCACTCCGGTCAGACTCGGCACGGCCACGGGTACGGACGACGCCGTGAAGTTTCCGGTTCCCAATTCGCCGTAGGTGTTCCCGCCCCAGCACATGAGGGTGGCGCCGGCCAGCCGGGCGCAGGTGTGGGTTCCCCCCATGGTGACCTGGGTCGCGTACAGCGGCCCGGAGACGGGGACGGGCGCGGTCCGGTTGGTGGTGGAGCCGTCGCCGATTTGCCCGAGGTTGTTGTGCCCCCAGGCCTTGACCGAGTTGTCGCTCAAGATGACGGTGCCCTTGTCCGAGCCGTAGGACATGGCGATGGCGGTCGAGACTCCCGTCACCGGCACCGGGACATTGGAGTTGGCCGAGGCGCTGTTGCCGAGCGCGCCGAACCCGCCGTACCCCCAGCACTTCACCGTCCCGGCCGTCTGGAGCGCGCAGCTGCTCCAGCTCCCGGAACCCTGCGCCACGATGGCGACGTCGTTCAGGCCGGACACCGGGCCCGGCAGCGGGTTGGCGAGCGGAGCGAATACGCCGTTGCCCAGCTCGCCCCAGTCGTCGCGCCCCCAGCATTTGACGGTCCGGTCGGGCAACAGGACGCAGGTGTGTTCGGACCCCGTCGCGATGCTCGGGGCGATGCCATTCGAGAACGTGACGGCGAGGTTCGCCGGGGCCATGGGCGCGCCGGTCGCGGTCAGCGTCACGGCCTCGAGAGTGCCGTCCTTGACCCAGAAGCTCGCCTGGCTCGACCCGCCCGGGATGACGGCTGAAGTGGTGGGAGTCAGGCAGAAGGGGTCGGAGTAGAAGAGAGCGCTGCCCGTGGTGGAGAGCAGGGCGCCCTGGTCGGCATCGGCGGGTTGGTTGACCGAGGACCCGTCCTGCGTGGACACCGTGTAGAGCTGGCACTTGTTCTTCACCGGGGTGAGGCTGCCGAACAGCGAGAGCTTCGTCGGCCCGCCGGAGGTGACCGTCACCGCCAGAGTGCCGACCTTGACGTCGGTTCCCGCGGCCTGGGTGACGGTGAAGACGTTGACGCCCGCTGCGGACGGCTTGAAGTAGAAGGTGTAGGCGGAGCCCGCCGGGACCGTCACCGCGGCGGTGATCTTGCTACCGCCCGTGCAGGCGGGAGCGCTGTAGATGGCGCCGCCCCCGGTCGCGTAGCCGGTGATGTTGACGCTGATGGCTGTCCCGACCTGAGTGTCGTCGGACTTCAGGTGATTGATGGTGTAGGTCGTCGCGGCGGTTCCGCAGCTCGCGGCCGTGGTGACGTTCTCGTGCCCGGCCACGACGAACTTCTTGGTGTAGACCGTCACGGCGAGCGTGCCGGTGGTGAGCAGGGCCGCGGCGTCGGCCGCCTGCAGGGTGTCGGCTTCGGCGTTCGGCCCCTTGAAGTACACCGTCGTCTGGGCCGAGCCCGAAGGAATGCTCGCTGTCGTCGTCGTCGTCGTGCACCCCGACGTCGTGTAGAAGGCGCCGGTGCCGACTCCCGAGAGATTGATGGTGACGGTGTTGGGGGTGATGGCGGTGGTGCCGTAGGGGTCTTGAGTAAGGATTGTATAGGTGTTGCAGATGGTCGTGTTGACGCCGGTCGGGCCGCTGACGATCAGCTTGTCCGGGTAGGGAATCCATGGAGTTGGGTTGGCGCCCGTGGTGGCGAGCCAGCCGTCGCCCTGCCGTTCGGTGCCGGTGTTGCCTGCGTTGTCGATGGCGCGGACGCTGGCGTAGTAGGTGACTCCGTTCGAGAGCGTCATGCCCGTCACCGTCGTGGTGAGGACGTTGCCGACGGCAGTCCAGGGACTCTTGTCGGTGCCTCCCGGAGCCGACCCCACCGCGACCTGGTACCCCTGAAGCCCCGAGATGCCAACGTCGGAAGCCGCGGTCCAGGTGATGACCGGCGAGCTGGAAAGAGACGCCAGGGTGACGCCGTCGTCCACCGTGCCCGGCTGGTTGGGCGGGCTGGTGTCCGCGCCCCAGCCATCGCCATTGACGGCCGAACCCGTGTTCGCCGCCGCGTCGACCGCTCTCACCGTCGCGTAGTAGGTGACGCCGTTGGTGAGGGACATGCCCGAGGCCTGGTAGGAAAGGACGTTGCCGACGTTCGTCCAGGTGAGCTTGTCGGTGCCGCCGGGCGCGGTCCCGATGGCGAGCTCGTAGTAGGCGAGGCCCGCGCCCCCGGTGTCGGTGGCCGCCGTCCAGACCACCGTCGGAGACTGAGTCAGCGAGTTGAAGTAGGTCCCGTCCGAGAGCGAGCCAACGAGCCCAGGAACCGTTGTGTCCAGGACGTAGTTCTGAGCTCCCTGCCCGGCGATGGTCGAGACGTTGCCGGCATTGTCCACGACTCTCACCTCGATGTCGTAGACCCCCTGAACCTGCGCCGACGGGGTGTAGGAATACGAGCCGGCGGTGCAGTTCGTGGTGGCGGTGTAGTCGCCCGGCCAGGCGCAGGTGCCGGTCCCCTTGATGCAGACCTTGACTCCGCCCGCGGGAATGCCGGCGGTGTCGCCGCAGGTGCTCGCCACCGTGGGCGTGGTGTCGTTGGTCGGGCTGACGGGAAGGACGGCGTAGGCCACGGTGGGTACGACGGTGTCCAACACCATCGAGGCCGAGACGGCGGTCGCGCTGACGTTGTTGAAGGCGTCGGCCACCCAGAGGTAGACGGTCTTCGTGCCGTTGGTGCCGTTCGAGAAAGTGAAGGACGCGGGCCGCGCCAGGAGCCAGTACTGGTTCCCCGCGATTCCGGCGCCGCCGGTGCAGGTGGACGTACCGTAGGTGGGCTTGGTGGGTTGAGTCTCGCTGATGCACCAGCGGGTGATGCTGGTCTCGGTGATGGTGGTGTTGACGGTGGTCGAGTTGGTGGCGGTGCAGGTGCCGCAGTCCTGGTCCACCAGGGCCAGGGTTGGCTGGGCGGGAGGCGTGGTGGAGTAGTTGATGCTGGCCGGACCAGCCACGGGCGAGTTGTTTCCGGCGGCGTCACGGACCCAGGCGTAGACGTCGCGAGCGCCGGTGGCCAGGAGGGCGTGCGTCGCCGGCTCGACTCCCCAGCAGGCGTCGCTCCACAGGGGAGAGGCAGGGGCTCCGGCTCCGCCCACGACGTTCTTCACGCACCACTTGTCGGCGCCTGCGTCGTTGGTGATGGACGCGTTCACCGTCGCCTGGTTGGTGTTGGCGCTCGACCCGGTGTTGGGGTCGCTCACGGCGACGGTCGGGACGACGGGGCCGGTGTGGTCCAGGGTGATGGTGGCGCTGACGAGCCCGGTATTGACGACTCCGAACGTGGTCTGCACCCAGGCGTAGACCGTCTTCAGCTCTTCGGTGTTGGTCAGCATCGTGTACGAGGTGGGTTCGGTCGTCGAGAAGCAGGCGTCGCCGCTGGCCGGGGGCGTGGCGCTTTCCTTCACGCACCATTTCCAGATGCCGGCGTCGTTGCCGACGACGACCGCGGTGAGCTGCTGGCGGATGAAGGTGGGGGAACCCGTCGTGCCGTCGCTG
>JAHFDQ010000298.1 GCA_023248915.1 Archangiaceae bacterium
GGGCGCTGAGGGTCGACGAGCGACAACGACGGGGCACCCCGCCAGCCCGCGGCACAGATGTCCCGAAGAAAGGGCCCCGTGCTCGCCTCTCCGGGCGAGGGCCCCGCTCGGACGCCATCTTCGGGACATGCGTGCCGCTTGCGCGCTGCTGCGGCCGTCGACGCCCGGGCGGTGAAGTTAGTCGGGAGGCAACGACGGGGCTCGCCCGCCGGCCCGCGGTACAGATGTCCCAAAGAAAGGCCTCCGCGCTCGCCGCCCCGGGCAAGGGCTCTGCCCGGACGCTTTCTTGGGGACATGGGTGCCGCTTGCGCGCTGCTGCGGCCGTCAGTGCCCCGAGCGCTGAGGTTCGACGGCCGGGAGCGACGGGGCCCTCCGCCCCCGCGGCACAGATGTCCCGAAGAAAGGGCCCCGCGCTCGCCGCCCCGGGCAAGGCTCTCGCCCGGAGGCATTCTCCGGGACATGCGTGCCGCTCGGGCGTATCGGGCGGCGGTTCACCGCTGCTTGGGCCAGAGGTCAATCGTCCGGCCGGTGGGCGCCAGCCAGACCGACTCGAGCAGGCTCTTGGCTCCCGCGTCGCCCGCGTCATCGCGCGCGGCGAAGGCGAGCAGCCCCAGGCACGCGCCCGCCGTCAGCACGGCGACCGCCACGGCCTGGACCAACTCTGCCCGGCCCCTCGCTGCCGGTGCCGGCGCCGCGGCCTCTTCCGACCCTGGGCGCAGCATCACCACCGCCACCCAAATCGCGGCCGCCAAGAGGCCTGCGAGCAGCGCCGCGCCCGACCCCGGGTTCGGAACTCCGAGCACCGCGAGCAGGGTGGGCGGCAGGTAGCCCTCGCGGTACAGCGGCACCACCAGCGAGAACAGCGCCGACGAGACCGAGTCCGGAATGTAGTTCACGAAGCTCAAGGCTCCAGTGACGAGCACCGAGACCGCCGCCGCCCCCGCGGCGACGCCCCGCCCGACCCGGTCGCCGAAGCGAGTGCCCGCCCGCAGCTTCGACACCAGCAGCGCGAAGGGCAGCAGCAGGAAGGGCACCAGCGGAGTCAGGTGGCGGGGGCCGGTCGTCCAACCCCACGACACGTAGTCGAAGGACGAGGTGAAGTACCCATACCCGGCCAACAGCACCGCGCACATCCAGAACGCGGGCCGCAGCGGCTTGCCCCCGCGCCAGACCGTCGGCAGCCCCGCCACTCCGACCAAGAGGAAGGGCGAGAGCGAGAACAACCCCCGCAAGGGCGAGAAGAGCGAGAGCGCGAACGCCCGCGGGTCGGGAGTCCTTATGCCGAGGAAGCCCCCCAGGTGCCAGGGCTGGTAGGCCACGTCGGCGAGGTACTTGTACCCGCTGTGCAGGGGGTGGCCGAAGCAGGCCTGGTGGTAGGCCATCAGCCCGGCCACGAAGGGCAGGGCGCCCAGCGTCGCCAGCCCGGCGATGCGGCCGAGGCGCACAAGCCGTTCGCGGCGGGTGCCGTCGCCGCCCAGCACCTGCACCGCGCCGAAGACCACCAGGCCCAGCAGCCCCAGGGCGCCGGTGTACTCGGCGGCGATGGCGGCTCCGGCGGCGGCGCCGGCCAGCACCGCGCCCCGGTCTCGCCACTCGCCGCGCCCCACCCGCCAGAGCGCGAAGAAGGCCGAGAAGAGCAGCACCGCGGTGGTCTGGTGGCTCATGAACAACAGCGAGTAGGACAGGGCCAGCGTGCCCAGGGCGTAGGTCGCGGTCACCGCGTCGGCGAGCGGGGCGGCGACGTAGGCGGCGAGAAACTTCCGCACCAGCCACAGCGCATAGAGGGTGGGCAGCACGGTCAGCAACAGGCGCGACCAGTACACCTGGGCCAACTCGGGCACCGAGAAGCGGCGTCCGCCCGACGCCGCGCGCAGCCCCCAGTAGATGGGAGCGGCGAGGAAGGACAAGAGCGGCGCCTTCGACAGGTAGTACTTGCCGTCCTTGAAGGCGAGGTCACCGACGTAGCCGTAGTCGCGCAGGGCCTGGTTCAGGTCGAGCACGTGGTACTCGACCAGGGCCCGCGCTTCCCAGAGCCGGCTCAGCTCGTTGGGCGAGCGCAGGCCGGGGTGGTAGGGGAAGGCGACCAGGTACAGCACCCCCACGAGTAGCAGCAGCTTCGGGACTTCGCGGGGGCGGTCGGCACTCACGAGGGCGCGGCAGACTACTTCGGTTTGGCAGGGCGGTCACGGCTGAGATACATTGTGTGTCATGACGACCATGGTTCACGTTCGCGTAGAGGAAAAGGTCAAGGCCAAGGCGACCAAGGCTCTGGCGGCCATGGGCCTGTCCGTTTCCGACGCGGTGCGCGTGCTGCTCACTCGCATCGCGGCCGAGCAGGCGCTCCCGTTCGACGTGTGCGTGCCGCACGTGCCCAACGCCAAGACGATCGCGGCCATGCAAGAGGCCCGTCGAGGAGGCCTGCGCTCGGTGGGCAGCGTGGCCGCCCTCATGGCGGAACTGAATGCGGAGGATTGAGTGGACGACCGCCTTCAAGCGGGACTTCAAGCGAGAGAAGAAGGGGAAGTACCGGAAGACGGTCGCGGCGCTCGTTGACGGCGCTGTCGCATCGCTGGCGGAGGACAGGCCGCTCGCCGCGGCGAAAAGCGACCACCCGTTGACCGGCGAGTGGACTGACCACCGGGACTGTCACCTCAAGCCCGACCTGCTGCTCATTTACCGAAAGCCCGACGCGAACACCTTGACGCTCGCCCGGCTTGGCTCGCACTCCGAGCTCTTTGGCTGACCCGCCCTACGCCTGGGGCAGCGTCCCGGTGCGCTCGACGTACCGGCGCGCCAGGGTGAGCGCCAGCGCGGCGAGCGGCCAGAGCACTGCCGAGAACAGGGCGAGCGCGCCGAGCGTGGGCAGCACCTGGGCGAGCGTCGCGCCGCGCAGCCCGGTGTCTCGCAGGGCCTTCAGCGCGTACGTCGCCGGCAGCAGCTTCGACGCCAGTTGCAGCGCCGGGGGCAGCACCTCGACCGGGTACACCACCCCCGCCAACAAATAGGTGGCGGTGTCGAGCGCGAAGGTGAACGGGTCGCCGCGCTTGAACACCAGCACGAAGGCGGCCGAGAGCAGCCCCAGCGCGCCGAAGGCGGTCAGGGACAGCGCCAGCGCGCACCCGAAGGCCAGCGGGTCGACCGACAGCTTGGCTCCGAAGAACAGCGACCCGGCGGCGAGCAGGCCCGCCCCGCGCACCAGGCCGTTGACGATGGGGTAGGCGGCCAGCCCGGCGACGACGTGGAAAGTCGTGCGCGGCGCCGAGAGCAGCACCTCGAGCGAGCCGTCGGTCTGCGTTTCCCTCAGCCGGGCCGCGAAGCTGGTCTGCAGCGCGCGTAAGGAGCTCGCCACCGCCACGCCCATCAAAGCAAACGAGAAGTAGCTCGACCCGTAGTGCTGCTTCAGCACCGGCGCTTCGCCCATCGTCTGGGCGATGAAATAGAACGCCGACAGCGTCACCAGCCCCCCCACCGCCATGAAGACGAAGCCCAGCTTGTAGCTGGCGGCGATGCGCAGGTCGCGCTGGAGGAAGGCGAGCAACAGCCGCATCACGCCCCGGGCTCGGGCTGCGAGAAGACCTCATCGGCGCGGGGCTTCACCTCGGCGTACGTGCCGAAGGCGACGACCTTGCCCCGGGCGAGCAGCACCACCCTCGATGCCAGGCTCTCGACCTCGGCCAGGTCGTGGCTGGCGAACAGCACCGACGCCCCCTGACCGGTGGCCTCGGCGCGAATCTGCGCGCGCAGCCGCCGCGCCGCGCCGGGGTCGAGCGCCCGCGTCAATTCGTCGAGCAAGAGCACCTTCGGGCGGTGCAGCAACGTCCGGGCGAGCACCGCCCGCGCGCGCTCGCCGGTGGACAGGGTGCGCACCAGCCGGTCGAGCAGCGCCGTCGCCTCGAGCCGGCCGCCCAGCTCGGCGATGCGCGCGTCGGCGTCGGCCGCCGCCATGCCGAAGAGCGCGGCGTAGAAGCGCAGGTTCTGCCGGACGGTCAGCCGAGCAGCGAGCCCCCGGTCGTCCCCCAGCGCGGCGCCGACCGCCTGGCGCGAGCGGGGCCGGCCAGTGACGACGTCGAGGCCGGCCACCCGGGCGGTGCCCCCGCTCGGCGACAACAGCCCCGCCAGAATGCGCAACAGCGTGCTCTTGCCGGCGCCGTTGGGGCCGATGACCGCGACCAGCTCGCCGGGCCCCACCTGGAAGCTGGCGAGGTCCAGGGCGGTGCGCGGCCCCTCGCGCTTCCCGCGCAGCCACGCGCCGAGCCGCAGCGGGGGCGGGTAGGACTTGCAGAGCAGGGCGACGTCGATGGCGACGGACAAGGCGGCGGGAACCTAGAGCATTTCGCAGTCCGGCATGGAGACGGGCAGCGGCGAGTCCCCGGCAAGATTATGCACGTCAGCATTATGCTGACATGTATAATAATCTCCCACGACGATGAAGTTCTTCGACCGCAAGCGCGAGCTCGCTCGCCTCACGAAGCTCGGGACGCGCGAACAGGGCGCGCTGGCGGTGCTCTGGGGTCGCCGCCGCGTCGGGAAGTCCCGGCTGCTGCTCGAGTGGTGCCGGCGCGAGGGCGGGCTCTACGTCGTCGCCGACCAGTCCGCCGAGGCGGTTCAGCGCAGGTACTTTCTCGAGAGCGTCGCCTCCACCTTTCCGGTGCTCGCGGAGGCCCAGTTTCCCGACTGGAGGGGCGCCTTGAGGGCGCTCGCCCGCGAGGCGTCGCGGGCTTCCTGGCGCGGTCCGCTCATCCTGGACGAATTGCCCTACCTGGTCGCTTCGGCGCCTTCCCTTCCGAGCCAGCTCCAGGCCTGGCTCGACACCGAGGCGAAGGAAGCGGGGCTGGTGGTGGCGGTGGCGGGGTCGGCCCAGCACATGATGCAGGGCCTGGCGCTCGACGCCGCGTCGCCGCTGTTCGGGAGGGCGGCGGAGGCCATGCTGCTTCCGCCCCTGCCCCCGGGACATTTGGCCGAGGCGCTGGGGCTGCGCGACCACGTGGAAACGGTTCGGGCCTACGCGGCCTGGGGCGGTATCCCCCGCTACTGGGAACTGGCTCAGCCTTTCGGCCGCGACCTGGACTCGGCGGTCGGGTCGCTCGTGCTCGACCCGCTGGGCCCGCTTCACCGAGAACCCGACCGCCTGCTCGCCGAGGACGTTCCCTCGGCGACCTCGCTGCGGCCGCTGCTCGACGCCATCGGTGCGGGTGGCCACCGGCTCTCGGAAGTTGCCGGGCGGCTGGCTCAGCCCGCGACCTCGCTGAGCAGGCCCCTGGGGCGGCTGTTGGAGATGGGGGTGGTTCGCCGGGAGCAGCCCTTCGGAGACCATGAGCGCCTGGGGAAGCGGGCGCTCTACCGCATCGACGACCCGTTCTTCCGGCTCTGGTTCAAGGTCGTCGCGCCCCACCGCAGCTTCCTGGTGCAGGTGTCCGCGGCGCAGCGCGCGGGGCTCTGGCATCAGGCGCGGGCGGCGCTCTTCAGCGAAACCTGGGAAGACCTGTGTCGCCGCGGCGTTCCGGGCCTGTCCGCCAAGCTGCCCGTTCTGGGCGAGGCAGGGCCCTTTGGGCCCGCGGCGCGGTACTGGGGCCGAGGGGGGCCCGAGTGGGACGTCGTGGCCCGGTCGGTCGACGGCAAGCGGCTGTTGCTCGGAGAGGTGAAGTGGCACGACAAGGCCGCTTCGGCCTCGCAGGTCGCGAGCGCGGTGGCCGCGCTCAGTCAGAAGGGAATTCCCCAGGCGCTGGTCGGGCGCCAGACGGAAGTGGTTCGGGCGGTGTTTCTTCCCGAGGTCGACGCTCGCGCCCGTCACTCCCTCGACGGAGTGGCGCTGGTTCGGGCCGCGGACGTCGTCGACGCCCTTCGCGCCGAGGAATAGCCGCGCGCCCGCTCAGGGGTGTGCGGCGATGGCGATGACCGTCAGGGTGTTCTTGCCCGGACCGTAGTGCCAGAAGATGCGAAACGCGGCAGCCGTCTTGTTCTCGGCGTACGCCTCGAAAATCTTCTCGCCGCCCGGGCCGGCGAGCGAGTGAAACTCGTGCGTGCTCAGGCTGGGATGGCGGAGGTTCGTTTCCATCAGGCCGAGGGTCTTCCGCACCGCCTTCAATCGCTTGGCCAGTCCCTTGTCGGCTTCCAGCTCGGTTAGATTTTGCAGAGCCTCGGCCGTGAGGATGACCTTCACTCGAGTGGCTCGTCGGCGTACCTAGCGAAGCTGCCGGCCTCCGAGACCCTGCCAGCGGCGGCGTCCTCCAGCCCGCGCCTGACCGAGTCCAGGGCCGGCTTGTTCACGAACAGCCAGCGCTCCCGGGCCGGCACCTCGGCGAACGGTTCGAGGACGATGCGCCCGGCCCGGTCCTGGCGGACGCGGTAGCTCGAGACGCCCTCGGCCAGCTTGCCGAGGGTGATACGGCCCTTGCTGTCGGGACGAACGGTCGTCGGTGGTCGAGCGCGGGGGGGCATGACTGGCTCCTAGTCGATGTCTCGTAGATTAGAGCCGAGGTGGGAAGTAAGCAATGTGGGACATAGCCATGGTGGGGCCGGGTCCCCCTCCCCCCAGGCTTGGCGACCGGGGCCATCCTCTAGCCGGGATCGCTCTCTGCGCCGTCGCCCGCTGGAAGAGTAGAGTCGGCGCGGCGACACTCGCCGGGCAGTGGGGCCAGCGCCCGCCGGAATGGACCCAGAAGGTCGGACCTTCCCCCGAGCCGCTCTTCCTGGTCCAGGCCGCACATAAGATGGCTCGCCTGAAGAAGCTCTGTGAGCTCGAAGGGCGCCTGACCGCCTGCTCCAAAGTCCAAATCGCGACACCCCAGTGACCTGGCCGCGACCACGGCTCACGACGAAACGGATCGCGGTTGAATGAGTCCGTGCTTGGCGAGCTGGCTTTGCACAGTCCACGGAGACACTTCGTACTTCTCTGCGAGGACCTGACACGCTTCTTCCGAAAAGTCACCGTTCAGCTCGTCCTGGATCTCCTGAATCGGAATCAGCAACTCAGCCGCAAACGCCCGCTGAACCCGCTGCCGAGCTGTCCTCGCATCGGTCACCGGGAGCCAACCGTCGCTTCTTGGCGCTGCGATGGCATCGACCAGGAAGCGCGCTGCCTCAAAGCGCCGGCCGGTCGCGCTGCGCTTGCTGAAGTGCAGCTTCAGCTCGCTCGTCATGGACGGGTCGCGAACCCCGAGACCCAGAGCGATACCAGTGGAAGGTGTCCCGGACTTGAGTTCCCCTGGGTCGAGCTCGAGCGCACTCGCCAGAGTCTCATTCGGCAGCGGACCTCGAGGCGCGGTGAGGGACACCCGGAATGCGCGCGCCAGTGCACGCCCCCTGCCCCACGGCGTGCCCGACATCTGGCCATCAATCAGTGGGCGCGCTGGGACCTTCGCGTGGACGCCGGGCGTCCGGGCCACGTCCGAGATCATCGCGAGGCCCCGCGTCACGTCCCCGCCCGACACGCCCGCGGCCACCTCGAGGGTCGCCTGCTCTCCGGCGCGGGCTTGAAGCTGCAGGAACTGCTGAAGCACGCCTTCGCGCGCCTCACCTGCATCGAAGCCGAGCTGCGCTTCCAGCCGACAAATCCGAGCCTCCGCGGCGTCCGCCCGGTGGGCGCAAACGGTCTGCCACGCTTCGTGCAAGACGGTTGACGACACGCCCTGCTGGTCCAAGCGCGCGAGAACTCGTCCGATGAAGCCATCGACCGCT
>JAHFDQ010000726.1 GCA_023248915.1 Archangiaceae bacterium
GATCTTCTGCTTCTCGACCGCAGGGCCCGCTGCCACCTCGGACTTGAGTGCCGCGGCGTTCTCGAAGTCGGGCACCTTCTGCCTCTCGGCGGCCGGTCCGACTTTCTGGGGACCGACCGCCGCGTTGGGAGCCGCGCAAGCGGAAACGAACGCCGCGGCGAGAATCAGCGTGCGACGCATCGGTCCCCCGGTCAGCTCAGCCCTTCGGCGTTCTTCAGGTCCTTCAGCCGAAGGCCGTTCTTCTTGAGCAGCCGGTAGAGGCTCTGCATCGACAGCCCGGTCTTCTGCTCGGCGATTTTGATGTCGAAGCCCGACTGCTTCATTACCTCGGCGAAGTAAACGCGCTCGAAGTCGGCCAGCATCCGGTCCTTGGCTTCGTGGTAGGGCAGCCCGGCGGCGAGGTCGACGCCGCTCCGGGTGGGGGTCGCTCCCTTCGCCGGCGGGTTGGCGAGGAAGTCGAGCCAACTGGTGTTGCCGGTTTCCCGCATCAGGGCTCCGCGCTCGAGCACGTTGCGCAGTTCGCGCACGTTGCCGGGCCAGTCGTAGCCTTCGAACAGGCTCAAGGTCTGCGCCGAGAGCTCGAAGCGGGTGCCGATGGTCGCGAGCAGGTGTTCGGCGAGCAGCGGAATGTCCTGGCGGCGGGTGCGCAAGGGTGGCAGGCGCACCCGGGCGACGGCCAGCCGGTAGAAGAGGTCGGCGCGGAACCGCTTCTGCCGCACTTCCTCGTCGAGGTTCTTGCTGGTCGAGGCGACGATGCGGACGTCGATCTCTCGCGACTTGCCTTCGCCGACGCGGTGCACCTCGCGCGACTCGAGCACGCGCAACAGCTTCGGCTGGAGCGCCGCCGGCAGCTCGGCGATCTCGTCGAGGAAGATGGTGCCGCCGTCGGCCGCCTCGAAGACGCCGGGAGCGCTGGTGTCCACCACCGGCACGGCGCCCTTCAGGTGGCCGAAAAGCTCGCGCTCGGCGGCTTCCTCGGTGATGAGGTTGCAGTCGACGACCTTGAACGGGCCGCGGCGCCGGGTCGAGTGCTTGTGCACCGCGCGGGCGGCCAATTCCTTGCCGGTGCCGGTCTCGCCCTCGAGCAGCAGGTTCATGTCCTCGCGGGCGCAGCGGCGCAGCTCGGCGAAGACTGCGCGCATCGAATCGGAAATGCCGACCAGCTCGCCGAAGGACTCGCCGCCGGCGAGGGTGACTTCGGTAGTCTTGGCTTCCTGCTTGAGGATGAGCTTCGTCTTGCCGAGCTGAATCTTGTCGCCCGGTTCGAGGAAGGCCTGCATCATCTGGCGGCCGTCCACCCAGGTGCCGTTGCGGCTGCCGAGGTCTTTCAAGAGCAGCCCCTTCGCCGTGCGCTCGACCTCGAGGTGGCGGCGGCTGACGGTCGGGTCGGTGAGGACGAGATCATTCGCCGGGTCCGACCCCACGCGCACCAGGGGGTCCAGCGTCTTGACTTTCCTTCCTCGGTCGGGGCCCCCGATGACCTCGACCGCCCATTCCTTGACCTGGACGCGGTTGGGGCCGAGCCCCGACGGAATCGAGACCGACTCGGTCACTTCGGCGTTGCGGGCGCGTTCTTTCATGAGATTTGCCTCGACCTCAGCTTGGCGGGAGTTTCTACTCCAAGACGTCCCTGCTTGCGCGGGGCCAACTCGATGTTTAAGGGGGCGTGGACGTCATGGGCAAGATCAACAATCGCCGCAACGTCCGTGTCGACTGCCAGGCGGTCGCGAAGGCCGAAGGGCCTCGGGGGCCGATTCGCGGCGTCTGCCGAAACATCTCCATCGGAGGCATGTTCTTCCGCGGGCCCCGGCTTCCGGTCGGTTCTTCGGCCGAGCTGACCATCGACCTGCCGTCGGGCACGATTCGCGCGGTCGGCGAGGTGAGGTACCACCACGCCTACGGCGACGGAGAGGGCATGGGCATTCGGTTCAGCCGGCTGTCGCAGGAAGATCTCGCGGCCGTCACCCGCTTCGTGGAAGCGGCGGGGAAGTAGCCCGGCCGTGGAAGCGCTGGGGCTGTACCTGCCGCCGCCTGCTTCCGCCCAGTGGTTGGCGCAGGCGGTGCTGGCCGGGGCGCTGGTGGTGACGTCGGTGCTCGAGCGGTTCCAGGTGCGGCTGGCCGAGGCCGAACCCGCCCGGTGGTGGGCGTCGAACGGGCGCGACCTGGTCAACGCGCTGGCGCTGGCGACGCTGTGGCTCGCCCTGCGGGTGGGAGGGTATTCGGGGCCCATCGCCCTCGCCGCCGCCGCGCTGCTGTTGCTGGCGGCCGTGCTCGCCCAGTCGGGCCTCGACCGGCTGAAGCGGGTGCCCGACTGGGTTTCCTACCTGGCGATGGGGGCGATCGGTTCGCCGATTCTGGTGGCGCCGGGCGCGGTGCACGCCCTGGTGCGGTCGTGGGTCGAGGCGCTGGCGCGGGCGTGAGGGGGCGCGCTCAGGGCAACAGCACCTCGACGGTCTCGCCCGACGCCCGGCGCACGGTGGCCTGAATCGGCACCTGCGCGAACC
>JAHFDQ010000727.1 GCA_023248915.1 Archangiaceae bacterium
GGCGGCAATCGAGGCGAGGGCCTTCTTCCCGCCCCAGCTCGGCACGTTTCCGGTGAACCCGTAGTCGATGGGCTTGCCGGCCCGGCGCAGCCCGTAACAGATGTAGTCCGCGCAGTCCGACCCAATCAGGTGTTCGGCCTGGTGGTCTCTGCCCTCGCCCGCGCTCGCCCAGATGTACGGGGTGTTGAACAGCTCGGTCAGATACCCGAGGAACGTGTCGTCGCGGCGGTAGGCGACGCGAAGGACGTCGGCGGCGAGCCCCCCGTGCCAGCGCGACTCGGACCCCGGCGTCGACCGGGTGACGCCTCCGGCCGCCACCGTCACCCTGAACGCCATCGTGCCCAGCCCTCCGCGGTCGGGCAGCACGGTGGTGCGGACGTCGGCGACGCGCGCCAAGGGGGTTCCCGCCTTCTCTGCCGGCCACTCCGTTTCGCGGTAGCCGATGACGTCCCAGTGAAACCCGCCCTTCTCGTTGTCGCCCGTCCTCGACGTGGGCTCGACCTTCGCCCACTTCACCTCGACCGGCGCGTCCGCCGGCCAGGCCTTCGCGTCGCGGGCACCCTTGCCGTCACCCAGGTCGACGCGAGGCGCCCCCGCGAACAGTACCCGCCGTCCGCCGACGTCCGCCTCGATTGCGACGACCAGCTCTATCTGCTCGCTGACCTTCTTGCGCTTGAGCAGGGGGGTGGCGGCGGCTGCTCCCGCCGTCTTCGACAAGAGGTGAACGGACACCACCTGAATCGCCGGAGAGGGGGCCGCGGCCAGCACGGTGAGGGCGCACAGGAGCAAGTTCATCGCCAGTTAACCCCTAATCCCCCTGCCAGACCGGTTGTTCCTTCAGCCGGGGCGAGGAGGAGCTACGGGGCTTCCGTCGAAGCTATGGAAATGACTTGAGCCCAGCCTAGACCGAACGGACGCCCCGCGCGTTGTGCGCGCCCCACGATTCCCGGAGGCCGTTCATGTTCGCTGCCCTGTTTGCCCTCGCCGTCGTCGCCGCGCCGGCCCAGCTTCCACCCAACCCCCGCCACCTCACCGTCACCGGGGACGCTTCGTTGACGGTCCCCGCGACCCAGGCGGTGGTGGCGCTCCAGGTCAGCGACCAGACGACTCCGGCGGCCGCCTTCGTAGGGCTCGTCCCCGGCCCCGATGGCTCGATGAACGCCCTTCTCGCCGACTTCCTGCTCACCGTGACGTCGCAGGTGACGGTGGTGTTCGACGTTCAGGACGAATGAGCGCTGCCTTGACGTTGAAACACCTCGCCTTGCACGGCCACGGCCCCAGGCGCCTGCGGTGCGCTTGAGTAGCCGCGCTCAGCCTCTTTGGGCTGCCGCGATCGCCCGCAACTCCACCTCGACCTGCCGGTCCTTCGGCCTGGCCATGGCCGCCTTGACCTGGATGAGCAGGTCCAACGAGACGACCTTGACCAGTGCACCCCCGACGTCCATCTCCTCGGCAGTCTCGAACACCGCGTCGACCCGTTCGACCGGAGGGAGACTGCCGAGGACATCGAGGCGCCCGAGATCGGTCGACAAGTAGAGGTTCTTGAAGGCCGAGAGCTCGACGGGACTGAGCTGAACGGGCCGCCGGTCTGCCGTGTGTGAAAACCTGGGATGCAGTGGACCGACCGCGGTGAGCAGGCGCGCGCAATCTTCCAGGGTAAAGCGCATCAGCACATCGAGATCATAGGTGGCGGTCGCGGCCCCATGAAGAATGGCCGCGGTGCCGCCTACCACCACGAACTCGACTCGCGCTCTCGTCAGCGCCTGCAACAGCGCCAGGTAGTCATTCATCGACGCGCCGAGCACCTCGAAGGATCTCGTGGAATTCCGCCGTCTTCTGAAGCCGCAGAAGCCGCAAGGCGGGACTCAGGGCGAGGTTCTCGAGCAGTAGGGACACGTCAATCCCGAACTCGATGGCGGCGTCCCAGTCGGGGCCGTAACTTGGGAAGCGTTCGCGCGCCCACTCTGAGGCAAAGCCGACCGATTCGGGATGGCGCGCAGAAGTCATGGCTCGGCTGATAGTACGGCCTTTTCACCGTTGGCACCTGCCGCGGGCGGCCGAGCTGCTCCAGCAGACTGAAGCCGAGGTCCGCGAAGCGGTGGGGGCCCTGTCGGTCGAGGGCGTGGTCCAGAAGCTTTCCGGTCTGAACCTGGAAATCACCCGGTCGCTGGCCGATGTCTCGGGGAAGCTGGTCTCCGAGGTCGACCGGCTGGCCAAGCTGCGCGAGGCGAGCGCCATCGAGGCCCGAGAGCTCGAGCGGCTTCACAAGATAGACATCGCCGCCACCGCAGTCGACCAGCTCGTCGAGAGCTACCGGCTGCAGAAAGAGCAGTTGGAGTCGGAGATTACCGGTCAGCGCACGGCCTGGTCCGAGGAAGAAGAGGTTCGAACCCGCGAACAGAAGGAAGCCGACGACTTCGAGTACAAGAAGGCGATGGAACGCGAGAAGGCCCAGGACAAGTACGACGAGGACGCCCGGGTTCTCGAGAAGAAGAACAAGGA
>JAHFDQ010000299.1 GCA_023248915.1 Archangiaceae bacterium
GGGGATGGCGCGCGCCGCCTGCCGTATCTCGGTGCCTTCCATGACGTGCAGGCCAATCGAGTTCTCCCGCACCAGCGAACGGCTCAGCGTCCCGGCCGAGGCCGCGAAGGTGAGGCCGACTCCTGACCGGGCGACGTCGACGCCGTCGGCCTGAAGCACGGCATGGTCGAGCACCAGCACTCCGTACCGGAAGCTCTCGCCGGCGGCCTCGACGGCGGCGGTGTCTCGAATCGTGACGTTCTCCAGCGTGGCCACGCTGCCGGGGTGCGCCACGGCCATCCCGCTCGAGCGGCTGCCGACCAGCCCGCTTTCGGAAAGCTTCAAGATGCCCGAGTTGGCGAGGGCCGTGCCGCTCATCTGCCCGTTGGGAGCCGCCAGGGTGTCGCGCACCAAGAGGTGGCGGAAGGTGGCCTGCCCAAGGGGGGAACCCTGGGGCTGGTCGATGAAGATAGCCGCGTCGAAGGCGCGCACCACCGCGACCCCGTCCGCTTCCATCGCGCCGCCCTCGAAGATTCCCAGGCCGCGGCCCGAGACGCCGGAAGGGCGAGGCTGCGAGTCTCGCACCAGAACCCCGAAGAGCCGGATCAGCGAGCCCGGGTTCCCCGACATGATGGACTCGTCGTGGTTGAAGAGCGCCGTCGACGCGTGCAGCTCGCCGAGCGCTCCTTCGGTGACGTCGAGCGCGCGGCCGTGCACTCCCGCGCCGGTGCTCTGGGTGCTGCGAACGAGCGTCGCGGTCGCCCGCACCACGCTGTCGGCCCCTTCCGCGTGCAGGCCGTACTTCGCGTTGGCGAGCAGCGTCGAGCCGGTCACGTCGGCGCGGCCCGCCTGGGCGACGTAGACGCCGACGCCGAAGTCGCCGTCCGCCTCGGGCAGGTTCTGGTCGAGGGTCGACCCCGTTACGGTGACGAGGGTGCCCGCGGTCTGGACGATGACCCCGGCCCGCACGTTTCCGGTGAGCCGAGACCGGTCGAGCGTCGCCTGGCAGCCGTCCGCCACCCGCACCCCCGCTCCTTCTTGCGCGGTCAGCTCGGTCGTGTCCCGGACGACGGACTCGCGGAGCGACACCTGGCAGCCGGCGCCCTGGGCGAGGATGCCGGTGCCGCGCGTACCCCGGACCACCGTCTGCGCGACGTCGACTGCGCTCGACGCGAGCCACAGGCCCGTGGCCTGGCTGGACGCGTGCGCGCGGTTCGTGTCCAGCACCAGCGTGCGGACGAGCGACGCCGTCGCGGCGGCGGTCTCGCTGAAGACGCCGACCCCGGTGTCATCGGCCGATTCGACCACGGTGTCTTCCAGTTCGAGGCGGGCGCCGTCGAGGGCGCCGGCCCCGTAGCCGCCCTGGCCGCCCGAGTCGTACTTCACCGTCCGAATCGCCACCCGGCGCGCGTGAATGACGGTGCCGGTGTCCTGGCTCCACAGGCCCGCCATGCGGGCGTCGGCCACCAGCACGTCTTCCAGCGTCAGGTCGCAGCCGTCGCCGGCGAGCACGCCCTGGCCCCCCGAGACCGTCAGCCCCTTCAGCGCCGCGCCCTTCGCGCCCAGACACTTGACGGTCTCGCGCGGGCGCTGGGCACCGTCCACTCGCACCTTCTCGGCGCACCGGCCGACGAGCGAGACCGGCCGGGTCAGGTCGACGAGCTCGGGGTAGGTGCCGTCCGCGACCGCGATGACCGCCCCCGCCTGGGCCGCCGCCACCGCCGCCCCGAGCGTCTGGAAGTGGTTGGCGTCCAGCTGGCCCGCCGTGAAGGCCGCGTCCACGAAGTGGGTCGCCGCCGCGGGCGGGAAGGGCGCCTGACAGTCACCCAGCGGCACGCAGGCCGCCTCGCCGAGAGCTTCGCGAGTCGCGCCGGTGCAGGGCGAGGCGGGCAGCACTTCGCCGCACGCCCAACCCGCCGGGTCGAGCTCGAAGCCCGCGGGACACGTCGTCCAGCCGACCGGGGTGCAGTCGAGCGAGCCGAGCGTCGGCATGGTGCCGTTCGGGCAGTCCTCGGCGGCAACTTCCAGGCAGCCTCCGGCCGGGTCGGCGACGAAGCCCGGGCCGCAGTCAGTCCACCCCAGGGCCGTGCAGCCGCCGTCGGCGCTCGCCACGCTTCCGCCGGGGCACTCGCCCGCGTCGGCGTCGGGCGCGGGGGCCGGGCGCGGGCACGCGGCGAGCACGAGGCCGAGCAGGGGCTGGAGCAGTCGCCGCAAGTCCTCTCCCCCGCTACTTCTGGCGCCTGCGCAGCGCGGCGTCGAAGCCTTCCCGCGGCACGACTTCTTCGATGCACAGGGCTCGCCCGGTCACCCGGAAGAGCAGCCGGTGGTGAATGCCGACCCGGGCCGAGAACAGGCCGGCGATTCGCGAGAGCTTCTTCGCGTCGCGCCAGGCCGATTCGTTGCCCGCGGCCAGCTCTGCCGCCTTCATGACCGCGTCGCGCGCCACCCGCGAAGGCAGCTCGTCGAGCGAATCGACGGCGCCTCGTCCGAACTCGGGCACCAAAAGCGCGCGGGGCCGGTCCTCGTCGCCCAATTCGTCGCCTTCCTCCACCGCGGCTTCCGCGGCGGCGCGCGGCGCTTCGGCGCGGGCGGGCTCGGCCACCTTCTCGGACAAATCGGCCAGCGAACGCCGCAGCGTCAGCCGCTCTTCGTTGCCCGAGGCAATCTGCGACTTCAGCTCAGCCACCTTCTGCTTCAAGCGGCGCCGCTCGGCGTCGTCGCTCGAGCTCGGCGCGGGGCCGGCCGCGTTCGCCGTCTCGGACGCGCGGGCCTCGGCGAGCCGTTCTTCCAGCTCGGCGATGCGCGAGCCGGCTTCCTCGGCCTTCTGCACCAGCTCGTCCCGTTCCTTCGTCGAAGCGGCGTCCAGCCGCAGGCGGGCGCGCAATTCGAGCCGGCGCTTCAACAGCGCGTCGAAGGTGTCCCACCCCAGGTCGTCGCCGGGCAGCCCGAGGCGCTCGCGCGCGTCCGCGACCTCTTCGAGCAGGCGCTCGGAGTCCTTGGCGCGCTTCTCGGACAGCGCCCCGCGGGCGACCAGGATTCCGAGGCCCGGGTACCGGGCGAGAATGGAATAGGCCAGCTCGATGGAGTCGGGGCCGTCGGGGTCTCTGAGCGCGCGCTCGGCGATGTCGTCCGCCCGCTTCAGGTTCGGCTCATCGGTCCGCAACAGCTCGACGCCCAACGCCACCGCGGGGTGCAGCCTCTTCGGATCGGCCAGCTTCGCTTTCTGGCGGTCGGCGCCCTCGAGGTACCGGTAGCCCACGGCGATGTCGATGTAGTCGAGCCGGTAGTCGTCGCCGGTGCGCCCGCCGGGCATGTCGGTGCGCAGGGCGATGGCGTCGAGCACGCGCTCGGCCTCTTCCCACCGGTGGAAGTCCACCAGCCGCAGGTAGGCCTCGGCGAGCGCGTCGGGGCGCAAGGCGGCCAGGTCCAGCTTCAACAGCTCGGGCGCCCGCAGCTTGGCCACGTGGGCGGGTGCGAGCTGCGCCGCCACCGACCGCAGCCGCTCGGCCGGGTCGGTCGCCGCGTCGGCCTCGGCGTCCTTGTCGGCGCAGCAGCGCTTGTACTTCTTGCCGCTGCCGCAGGGGCAAGGCTCGTTCCGCCCAACTTTCGGCGCCTGGCGCTGCACGGTGATGGCCGGGCCGGCGCCGGCCGTCTCGGGCAGTTGCTCGAGCAGCGGGCCGGACAGCTGCTTGCGCAGGGAATCGCGAGCCCGCGTGGCGTCGGCGGCCTGGGCCTTCAGTTCGGCGTCGATGCGGTAAGTTTCCGCGTCCTTCACCGCAGCGGCCGCGGCGGCGAGAGCGGGCACCGCGTCCCACCCCACCTGGCGGCGGGCGCGCTCGCGCAGCTCGGCCACCAACCGGGGAGGGGGCGTCTCTTTCCCCACCAGCTCGGTCGCCAGCAACAGGGCCAGCGTGTCGCGGTCGTCGGCGAGCTTGTCCTGTTCGAGCAGCCCGAGCAGCATCTCCAGCCGGTCTCCGGCGGCGTTGGCGGCCAAGAGGGCGAACGAGGCCGGGTCGGGCACGTCGGGCAGCACCGAGAGCACCTGCGCGGCGGTGGGCGGCTGGCCGAGCACGATGCCGGCGAGCATCAGCGAGGCGGCTCGGTCGACCTCGCGCCGCTCGAGCGCGCTCGTCAGCTCGGTGGCGAGGGCGACCGCGCCGCGCTTGGCCTCTTCGACGAGCGAGGCGACCTCGGACCGGGTGGACATTCCCGGCATCTAACCTTGCTGAGTGAGCGCGCGCAGCTGGTACTTCAGGGTGCCCAGCCCGAGCTCGAACCCCTGTTGCAGCCAACCGGTCGTCGCCGGGTCGAGCGCGGGCAGGCCCAGGTCCTTCTCGGCGCGAAGCTGGTTCACCAGCGCCAGCGCGTGGCTGTCGGCGGCCAGCGGGTCGAGCGAGACCAGCACCCGCCGCGGGGTGGTGTCCGGAGGCGACGAGGTGCCGCCGGTGGTGACCGCGATGAGCGCGTCGAGCACGGTCAGCCGAATGCGGGAGCGAATCGGCGGCAGGCGGTACAGCGCCGGCAAGGCGGAGAGCAGGTTGGAGTGGTACTCGCCGGGGATGTCGATGATGCCGTAGATGTTCTTCAGGGCGCCGGTGACTCCCGAGACCTCGTGCGTCTTAAGCACCGGGCAGTTGACGGTGAAGTCGGTCAGGTCGGTGAGAATGCGAGACAGGCGCGGCGACTTGCCCGCCACCTTGCCGCACACCGGTTCGCCGTACCCCGGGCCGCTGGCGTCGGTCGTCGAGGCCACCGTCCCCAGCACCCGCACACCGAGCGCGTCGGAGGTGAAGCCGCAGCGGGTCAGCTCGTCCAGCCGGCGGTCCCACACCACGATGTTCTCGGGTGCGGCGCCGAGCCCTTCCTGCAGCGCCGCGACCAGCGCCTTCACCAGCGCCAGGGAAGTCGGGCACTGTTCGTTGAGGGTGTTCACCTTGATGCCGACGCGCGAGGCGGGGGTGAAGTCGGCGAACGCCTGCTTCCACACGGTGCCGCCCTCGACCAGGGCGCCGAGCGCCGCGGCCAGCATCGCCTGCACCGGGGCTTCCTGCACGGTTGCGCGCTGGGTGGCCGGGTCGACCAGGACCGAGTCTTCCCGGTAGACCTCGACCACCGGCGAGCTGCCGTCGAGCGGCGCGCCGACGCCGTCGTCCCGGCATCCTTCCCCCAGCTCGGGCCAGTGGCCGCCGACCTCGGGGAAGCAGCCGGTCAGCGCCCCGGCCGACACCGCCGCCGCGCCAGCCAGGACTTGTCTGCGGGTGGGCCTCGGGTCTCGAGCCATGGGCGTCCGGGCGAAGGCCCGGGCTGTGAAGTCTAGGATGCTCGGG
The DNA here is from genome assembly GCA_023248915.1 of Archangiaceae bacterium. Taxonomy (GTDB): domain Bacteria; phylum Myxococcota; class Myxococcia; order Myxococcales; family Myxococcaceae; genus JAHFDQ01. The sequence continues at coordinate 5,307 of JAHFDQ010000299.1, forward strand.
CGCCGCCTGGGAAATGGGGTCCATGGCACGGGCGCGGTTCCCGAGCATCGGGCCTCGACTTTCGCTCGGCCTGAGCGGAGGCGAGGCGAAGTGTTCGTGACACGGTGCGATCTGCCTTGGATAGTGGTCGCCTCATGGGCACCTTCGATTCCACATCTTGGGCATTGGTCGCGGTTTGCGTCGGCGTCGTGCCGGGGGCGTTCGCCGACAGCAAGTCTGATGCCGCGGGGGACGGGGGCTCGCCTGCCCCGGTCGCAGCCCCCAAGGCTGGAGTCGAGCCTGACGAGAGCGGGCTCGAGGGGCTCTTGTCCGAGAGCGTGGTCTGGGCGGCGTCGCGCACCACCGAGTCCACCAGCGAGGCGCCCGCGACCACCTGGAGCATCAGCGGCACCGACCTGAAGCGCTTCGGCATCCAATCGGTGGAAGAGGCCATCCGCTTCCTCGGCCACGGGATGACGAGCTACGAGTACGACGACCGGATGAACGCCGCCTTCGGCGCGCGCGGGTATGAGCGATTCGGGCGGGCGGCATGAAGTCCCGCTCGCGTGACCCCAATGTCGTGGGCGATCCCGAGATCCGGGTCGCACTTCTGAAGGAGCTACGACGCCGGCGCGTGCTTCGAGGGAAGACGGTTGTCGTGGGGGAACTGGGACTGCGGCGGGGTGATGCGGTCGTCGATGTGGCCGTCGTGAACGGTTCGTTGAACGGGTTCGAGATCAAGTCGGACGCCGACACCTTGCGTCGCCTTGTGCGGCAAGCGGAGGTCTATGGCGAGGTTCTGGACAGGGTGACCTTGGTCGTTGGCCGGCAGCACCTGGCGGCTGCCCGTGGCGTCATCCCGAGGTGGTGGGGGCTCATGGCTGTTCGGGTGGGGAACCAGCTCGTCGCGCTGAAGACGGTGAGAGCAGGGTGCACCAATCCAGCGCGCAACGCGCGGGCTCTCGTTGAGCTACTCTGGCTCGAAGAAGCGCGGGCGCTGCTTGCGAAACGGGATGCCGTGCGTGGCTATCGCACGAAGCCGCGTGATGCTGTCTGGGACAGACTCTGCGAGGTCTACTCGCTTGAAGAGATCGCCGCTGAGGTCCGGCGACGACTCAAGGCGCGTGCAGGTTCTGGATTGCTTCGACGGTTGTCGTGATGTGGTGCGCGGTGCCGATCTGCCGCCACTTTGTCAGTGAGCCGAGCTTCGGAGCCCCGTTTGCGGCGGCGACGATCAACGCGCACGCTGCGCAGTGATGAGCGCCAGCAAACGCTTTCCTGAGCTGTCCGGTTGCAAGCTGAGCGGCGAGCCCCGGCATTTGCTTCGCTGGGGACATCTTCCTGGTGCCACGCCCCTTGATGAGGAGCCACTTCGAATCGGTCGCGTACCTAATCGCCGCTGAGGCCTGCATCTTCACTGGGTCGAATGTCTCGACTCCTGCCGGGTGCTGGATTCCCCAGTCGCCGAACGTCGGTGGTCGGGAGAGAGAGGGACCGGCCTTCCGAAAATGGTCGCGCCACGCCACCCACTCTGCGCGGTCTACGTAGCCGTGCGAGTCCCGATCCACGTGCCGCATCGACTTCGGAAAGGCAGAGCCGAGGAGCGTGAGGGTTTTCCACCGGGCCAGGTGCGGCACGCTGGCGATGAAGGACTCTGCGAGGGTGGCGATTCCATCGGCGATCATGTCCTCAACGGGCCCCAGGTCGACGATCAAGTCCGTCGCGGCGGCGGAGATCGAATGCGTGGCGAGGTACGCGGTGAACGAGGAGGCGAGCGTGCCACCTTCGAAATCAGCCCTGGTCAGCCGGACGGCCAGCCCTGAACGCCCGACCGCTTGCATCGCGGCGTTGGTGAGATCGGGAGGGCGCGACAGACCTACAACTGGCGTGAACGGAACCCCGAGGCTGCGGCAGCCATTGAATACCGCTTTGGCGGCAACCGCGCCCGCTGGAGCGATCTCAACGGGATCGATGAAGAATCGCGGGAGGCCTGCGACCGCCGGCTGGATCTTCTTGAAGGCCGTCTCGATGTGCTTGTCAATGGGCTTAGTGCCGATCCTCTCTACCACTTGGAGAATGGGCGTAATGGACTGCTTGGTCGCGGACGAGAGGATTGCGAGCGCATCCTTCTCGCCCGTCTTCAGCTTCAGCGCCGGTACGTAGTGTTTTGGACCAAACGTCACGGCACACTCCCATCGGACGACCACAGCACGAGCGGCTTCTCCGCCTGTTGCAGGTTGCGCATGTAGCTCGCCAGGCACTCTACCGGTGTTCCTCCGCCCGAGAAGCAGACCTGGAAGACCTTGTCGACGTGGCGGTTCCGCGCGACCGCCGCGCGAACCTTGTCGACGCCGAGCGACATGCA
>JAHFDQ010000300.1 GCA_023248915.1 Archangiaceae bacterium
ATCGGAATCACGGGGCGCGGCCGCGAATTAGATGCGATCGCCCTGCACCGCGAATGTCTCGTCGAACGTCGAGGCTCCCGGACGACCCGCGACCAGGGCCGACTGCGCGAGGGTCGCCAGCGCCACGGCGCCGAGCACCCAGCGCACGTCGAAGTGTCTCGAGGCCTCGGAGATGGCGCGAGCGCCGAGCTCGGCGCCGGCAGCGAACGAGGCGGCCATCAACGCCGCGGCGCGCACTCGCATTCGCTCGGGCGCCAGGCCGAGCGCCCGGGTGACGAGCTGGACGTTCAGGATGGAGAAGGCCGCTCCGGCGGCGAAGGACACCGCGTCCGACGCCCACTCCGGTCCGGCCCAGCAGAGCGCGGCGACGCCGGCTCCGAAGACGGCCAGGCACGCGGAAGTCGTTCGGCGCAAGTCGTAGTGATGGGTCACCCAGCCCACGGCCAGAGCGCCGGCGAGCGCGCCGATCGCGAACGCCCACTCGAGCGACTCGGGAGTCCCGAGGCCTTCCGGCCGGTCTGCCTGCAGCGCGGCGGAGATCGAGTACATCGGGTAGGCGACGAAGTTGGTGAGCGCGGCGATGAGGCCGAGCCACAAGAGCGAGCGCTGGCGGAAGAGCTGAGTCAGCGGCAGGAGCAACTCGGCGCCCCAGAGGCCCAGGTGAAGCGGTGGCGACGTCACCGGCGTCGCTGCCCGGACGCGCGAAGCGGCGAACCCGGCCGCGGCCAGCCAGAGGACCCCGAGCAGCAGGAGCCCGGTCAGCCCCGCGAGGCCGGAGACGATCAGCCCCGCGGCGATGCTCAGGAAGAAGCCCATCTTGGGCAGCCCCGCGGAGTAGGCGAGGGCGCGCTTCGCGTTGGCCGGAGTCACGAGCTGCGGAACCATGCCCAGCGAGACCGAATCGGACAGGCCGCTGCCCACCGCCGCCAGCGCGAGCAGCACCGTGATGCGCGGCGAGTCGAACCCCTTCAGCGAGGCCAGCGCCAGCGAGCCCCAGATGAGGCAACGCGCGAGGAAGGACGCCGCCAGCACCTGCTTTCGCGAGAACCAGTCGCCGAACGGCGCGGTGACGAGTAACGACGCCAGGCGCGTCAACGGCACGATGCCCAGGGCGACGCCGACCTGCTCCATCGCGGTGGCCCGGGCGGAAGGGTCGGCCATGTCGAACCCGCCCTCGACGAACGCCCACCACAGGGGCGCGAAGAGCAGGCACCCGTCCGAGATGCCCGAGACAATCATTGCGAATTGGAGTCGCCAGAAGTCGCCGCCCAGTGGCTCAGGCCCGCTTCCCGAGGTGGGCGGCGCAACCGCCGGTGCCGCCGAACGCGCGACGTCGCTCCGCATCAGCGGAGTCTAGCGCCGCGCCGCGGCCGGAACCCCAGGGCTTGCGCGGCGCCGATGGAGGAACAGCGCAAGGTCGAGCGCGCCCCAGACGAGGAAGCCGGCGACGCCCGTCACGCCGACCGTCAGGTCCGAACCTCCCCTCAAGAGGAGGATGGCCAGGCCGGCCGAGGCGTTGACCGTTCCGTGGAAGACCGCCGCGGCGAAGACTGAACCGCCCCTCTCGCGCGTGTGCGCGACGAGCGGTGAAAGCAGCACCGTGAAGCCCACCATCATCGCCACTCCCGCCACGGGGTGAGAGGGGTAGTTGTGCCCTTGGAGGATGAGCGGCGCGTGCCACAAGCCCCAGATGACGCCGATGACCGCCGCGCTTCTCCAGAAGCCGAAGGGCGCGAGCTCGCGCTGGAGGAAGCCCCGCCAGCCCAGTTCTTCGCCGAAAGCGGCGACGGCGTTGACGGTGACGCCTGCAACCAGCGCCTGGCCCAGCATGAGGAAGAAAGGGTTCACCGGGAGGCGGGCGATCTTCTCGCGCGCCTCGGCGAGCTTCTCCGGCGGCACCACCGCCGCGAACCGATCGAGCATGCCGGACAGGTCTGGTGAGAAGGTGACTCCGGGCCACAGCAGGCCGATGCCGATCGGGGCGATCGCCGCCAGGACCGGCGTGAGCCACGCCGCGAGCCACCAGCCGTTCGGGTTGAAGGCCAGGCCCAGCGCGGTCACCTTCTCGCGCACGACGAAGCGCTGCATCAGGAACGCGGCGAGCGCCGGCATGAACATGTAGGGCACGCCCACCGGGATGGCCGTCGTCGGGCTCCACCGCACGCCTGCCGCGTAGACCGCGCCCGCGAGGCCCCACGAAAGGGCGAACGTGAGGCCGGTGAACTGCCAAGCGCGGCGGGTCATTGGCCGTGCATATGCGGTAGGCGGCGCGGCGTCGAGAATCAGGCCCCCGTGTGGATTGGCCGGTCCCGGGCGCTGGGTGTCCTCGAGCCTCCAGGCGATGAGCCCTCGACTCCGCTCGGGCTGAACGGAACTGCGGGCTCCCGGCCGGATGATCTGCTGCTCCCGACGCTCTATGCTCTCCGCGCCCTTCAGCTCGGCCGGTGAGTCTGGCGAGGTCCCGATGCGGTTCCTTGGTGTCGCAACTGTCATTCTCGCGGTTTCCGCGCTCGCTTCGACTGACGTCGTCCCGCTGGTTCCCGCCACCGTCCCGGCCGGCGAGCGGCTGCTCTCGGACCCGCTCCCCGCCGCGCTCGACGGTCGCCTCGCCCTCGTCTACCGGGTCGCTCGCCGCGAGGGCAGACCGTCGAAGGGGGAGCATTGGCTGCTCGGCCGCACCGCCGACTCCGCCGGCGTTCGGGTGAACTTGCAGCTCCGCGAGACTCCCGGCGACGGCCTGGCTGGGAAACTCGCCGGAGCGGGCTGCGTTCTCGACCACCTTGACTCGGGCGGCCTCGCGAACGTGGGGCCCGTGCTGGGCGCCCGCTGCTCGTGGCAGGCGCTCTGGACGCTCGCGTCGATGCCCGAGGTGCGACGCGTCGAGCCGACCTTCGGCTACCGGCTGATTCGGCCCACTGTTCCCCCCGCCGACACCTCGGGCCGGGACGTCGAGGCTTCCCCCTTGAGCGAGGCCTTCTACCCCGACGCCGGGTCCGGCAAGGGAGTGCTCGTCTGCGACATGGACACGGGCGTTGACCCGTTTCACCCCTTCTTCTTCCGAGCCGATGGCGGGGCCTACGAGTGGCTCGACGTCAACGGCAACGGCGCCTTCGACCCCGGCATCGACGCCGTGGACTTCAACCGGAACGGCGTCGCCGACCCGGGCGAGACGCTGGCGCTCATCAAGGCGCCGCTGCTCAGGTACGACTGGTACTCGGGGCAGATCAGTTACTACAACCTCGAGCCGACGTTCGTCGCTGGCTACGACTGGCTGTTCCAGGACGAGAACGGCAACGGCCTTCGCGACCAGGGCAAGAGCGCGCCGTACGGCGATGCCAAGCCTACCTTCGGCGAGCAGACCTATGTCGCCGACGACGTCAACGGAAACGGGAAGCTCGACCTCGGGGAACGGGTGCTGCGGCTGAACACTCCGCAAATCAAGGCCGTGCGCACGCCCGTCACGTCTGGAGGCGCCGCTCAGGTGTACACGCGGGGCTCCAACCTGGCCCAGGTGCCTGAACCGAACTCCGGCGATTGGGAACACGGGTCGATGGTGCTCGGGACGATCGCCGGCGGAGCGCCGTACGCCACCCGCTTCGGCGGCATCGCCCCCGAGGCCGACCTGTGCCTGGGCGCGACCGACTCGTCGAACCTTCTTCCCCAGCTCGCCTGGGCCAAGCAGCTCGGGGCTCAGGTGGTGCTCTGGGAAATGGCGACCTGGTACGGCGAGTACCTCGACGGCTCGTCGAGCCTGGAAGTCGCCTGCGACAGCGCCGCGGACCAGGGCGTGCTGCAGATTGCCGCCGCGGGCAATCTAGGCGGCTCACAGAAGCATCGGGTGATGACGCACGCGCCGGGAACGCAAACCGTCTCGCTCGTCGTTCCCGGCGGCCAGGCCACCTTCGTGTATGGCGACTTCCTTTGGCGACAGCAGAGCGGGGGGGCGTTCGCCTTCACGATTCACGTCAATGGACAGGCCGTCGCGCTCTCCGGCAGCTCGGGCAACGTCGATGCCTCGGGCACGGCGGTCTACTGGACGAGCACGACTTCGTCGCGCCAGACGCACATGCTGGTCTTCTACCTGTCCGTGACGACCGGGACGATTGCGGGCCAGACGGTGACGTTCGACGTCGTGAATTCCGGGTCGGCCGCGCCGCTCCACGGCTACGTCACCGACAGCTATACCGCCTGGGAGAAGGGCGTCTCTTGGCCGGTCGCCGACGGAGCCACCGACGTCGGCACCTACGGGACCCCGGCGGTCGGTGACAAGACGCTCGCGGTGGCGAGCTACTTCGCCTCGCTCGCGCCGAGCGGCGTGGCCCCGGGCGAGCTGGCGAACTACTCGGGTCAGGGCCCCAGGCTCGACGGGGCCGACACCGTGGACTTCGCCGCTCCCGAGGACCACGTCTCGGCGTCGGTCGGTGTGGGCGCGCCGTTCGGGGCACTCTGGGTGGGGGGCGGCACCTCGAACGCCCTGCCTGTCGCGGCCGGTGTCGCCGCCTTGCTGAGGGAGTTGGCGCCGGCGGCCACGCCCCTCCAGGTCGCCGACGCCATGCGCGCGCAGGCCCTCACCACGGCCTCGATGGGGACAATTCCGAATGACGTCTGGGGGCACGGGAAGCTGCGCGCGTACCGGGCGCACTTCGTTGGTGCTCCGGCTCCGACGGTGGTCGCGCCCACTGCTTCGGGCCGGGTCGACCGGGTGGCGGGCGCTCAGTGGCACCTCGACGCGAGCGCCAGCAGCGACCCGCAGGCGCAGCCGCTCCGCTACCGCTGGGACCTCGACTACGACGGCGTCTTCGATCTGGAAACGACGGCTCCGGCCACCACCGTCGCCGAGGCGGCGCCCGACGTGAAGTGGGTGAAGCTCGAGGTGATCGACGCCGCGGGCCGGTCGAGCCGGGCGGTGGTGCACGTCGGCGAAGTCGGCGCGGACGGAGGGAGCCCCGACGCAGGCAGCCCCGACGGCGGAGGCCCGGCACCGGGTGGCAGTCCAGTCGCGGAACCGAAGGTGCCCGACCAGTTGGGAACCGCGGTCGGGTGCGGCTGCGCCGAGCCCGGCACGGGCTCGGGCGGGCGGGTGCTCCTGGCCCTGGCGGCGGCCGTCTTCGGAATGCGACGGCGGCGGGCGTTGTGAGCACGATCTCGGGTCGAGGTTCCCCCTCCGGTCCGATTTTCGAGTCACTGGCTCAAGATGCTATATGTAGATGACAAAGCATCTACGTGGCGTACTACGAGCAACTAGCCTGAAATGCGAACCGGGAGGGGGCGCCACTGACGGGAGTTCTCGGGGGCTCGCGCGGGCAGGGTGCCTTCGACTGCGGGCCTTCGGCGGGATCTCGCCGCGGCTCGCTGGCGCCGGCGTGACGCGCAGGCAGCAGCGCGCCCTCGACTACGGGCCTTCGGCCCTACGCTCGGGCTGAACGGAACTGTCGCGAGCTAGAAGCGCGCCTGGATCATCGTGTTGAAGCCGATCTGGTGTTCCTTCTCGAAGACCGGTTCGGCCACGCCCGTGACGCTGTCCTTGAACGTCGTCCGGTTGGCGTCGCGCGTGTAATAGATCTCACCCACCGCGGCGATGCCCTCGGACATGTCCCACCGGAACGTGGCCTTGGCCGAGAGAATCGGCACCGCCGCGTAGTTGGTGGGCAGAATCGACAGCAGGTTCACGTCGCGCACGACGACGGTGCGCTGCCCGATGAGCGACGACGGCGGGTTGATGCCCCCGAGCTGGCTGGTGGGGCTGGTGAAGGTCGCCGGCTGCTGAATGCCGACGATGACGCCCGGGGTGAGGTGCAGCCTTGGGAGGTTGTAGTCGGCCCCGAGCGCGACGAACATCTCGGGCTGGAGCACGGTGCCGGCGGGAAAGTCCTTGTACGGCGGCAGCCCCGGCACCTCGAACTGGATGAAGGACAGCGACCGGTACTCTCCGAGGACATTCACCCGTAGGTAGTCCAGCTTCGCCCGCGCCTGGAGCGCGATCGCGGTGGCTCCTTGCGGCACCGTGCGAGCGAAGACGTCGGGGTCTTCCAGCGTCTGCACCAGGTAGCTGCCCTCGAGTGACACCGTTGCCGACAGTCCGCCCGGGTAGACCTCGGGCGTGAAGAACTTCTGGGGCATGTCCGGGTCGTTCTTGTAGAGCTTGAAGTCGACGCTGGTGCCGACCGGTACGCCGCGGTGGTAGACGATCTCCGCCGACCCGCCCGCCGCGTTCACCGGAGCCTCGATGCCCTGGTTCGCCAGGCCCGGCACCAGCCCCTTCTGGAAGTAGCCGCCCCCGGCCTCGATGCGAATCGACGAGGTCGGGTCGATGCCGGCGCCCGCCATGAAGCCGTAGTACCTGTCCTTCTCGAGGATGAGATCGTTCAACAAGAGCGCGGTCTTCGCGCCGGCGTAGGCGTACCAGCGGTCGCGCGAGACTTGCAGCTTCATGCCTGGCACGCCGTCGGCGGTGGCCTTGGTGGTGAACACGCCGCTGCCGCCCCACGAGATGCGATACGCGTAGCCCAGCCGGAAGCGGTCGGCCGAGACCGGGAAGCCGGTGAGCGAAATGTTCTCCTTCTCGCCCCAGCCCGCGGGCCGGTAGTTGAGCTTGATGTAGGACGAGTTGTCCTTCAGCGACACGCCGCCCGATGGGCTCTCGAGCACCAGAATGGTGAAGGCCGCCTCGGTGGTCAGCCCCTCGAAGTAGGCCGGCATCTGCTTGTAGAGCACCACGTTCGACAGCGTCTCGAACCCCGAAAACTTGGTGTTGAAGTTGTCGTAGAACTGGTTGTTCTGGGGCCCTGCGCCGAAGCCGGCGTTCGGGCTGTTCGGCGTCGTCTCGCCCGCCTTGGCCAGCACGTTGTCGTCGGCGAACACGAACGAGAGCCGGGTGTCGATGAAGTCCCCGGCGACGGCGGTGCCGTTCCCCAAAGCCAGCGCGGCGAGGGCCGCGAGCTTCAGCGTCTGCAAGGTGCCTCCAGGGCGAATCGGGCTGCGGGTTCGAGGGAAGCTCATGGGCAAGGTTTGATCGGGTAGGGGCAGGAAAGGCCGGGGCCGGGGTGGCAGCAGAGGTCGTCGGCGTCGCGGGGCATCACCATCCACCGGGGCCGGGCCGGCTGAACCTGGCGCAGGTGGCCGACGACGTCGAACGTCGCCGCGTGCAGCCACCGGCACTGCTCGGCCTTGGCGGGGTCGGGGTCGGCGTCGCCGCAGTCGGGCTGCAGGTCGGGCACCGCGTCGCGGGTGGTGAGGTTGATCAGGGTGTGCGTGTTCTGGGCCACCACGCACTTCGAACCGGCCGACACCGCGCCGTCGGCGACGAAGGCGACGTGGGTCTCATTGCCGGCGAAGGTGTGCTCGGCCGTGGCGCCCGCGGCGAACGGAACGTCCGCCGTGCTGGCCGCGACGCTGGAATCGCCGAACTTCATGCGGGCCGCGGCGTTGCACCAGACCCGCACCTGGTCGCCGCTCCGGTAGGCGCTGCCGGTGCGGGCCGAGGCCGCGGTGAGCTGAACTTCCTGAGCCCGCGAGGCCAGGGAAGGGTCGAGGCCCGCCTCGGCCGGGCCCGGGCCCGCCATCTCGACTACGAACTGGCCGTAGTTGACGAAGGTCGACTTCTCCGAGCAGCGAGTGCCCTGCCACTCGCCCTGCTG
>JAHFDQ010000301.1 GCA_023248915.1 Archangiaceae bacterium
CCGCGCCTCTGGCTCGGCAGCGAAATCCCTGGCAAACCGATCGGGCGTGTAGCGCGCACGCCACGCGCTCGACAGTTGCGCGTAGGCCGCCTGAAAATCACCGGAGTCCGCGGCGTCGAGGAATCGGGCCAACGCCTCACGCGGGCCGGCCGCAGCGGCCACTTCGGCCACCCGCCAGACTCCGCCCTCGACCGCCGCTTCGACGTCCGCCGACCGGGCGCGCAACGCGGGCACCCCCGCGAGAATGGCGCCCGCCCTCTCGCGGCGCGCGGCGGCGTCGGCGTACCGGGCGCGGTAAGACTCGACCGGCTCTCGCGCGCGGAACTCGGCGCTGGTGAGCTGATAGGCGTCGTCGAGCCTGCCGTCGCCCAGGGCGTCGGCGTAGGCCGTCACGACTCGGCGCGGCTCGTCCACTGTCCGGCACCCAACGGAGAGCAGCAGGATTCCCAGGGCGAGGCAGCTCGCGGGGATGGGGCTTTGCTTCGCCTCGAGACCGGCGTCGCTGAGACTTCGGGCCGCCCTCGACTCCGCTCGGGCTGAACGGAAGGGGCTCGACTCCGTTCGGGCTGAACCGAGCTCGCCCGGGTCGACTGCGCCCTTGTCGGTGGCCGCCCTCATCGAACCGGGAACTCCAGCCACGGGTGCCAGAGCGCGAGCATTCGCGCCTGCCCGAGCTGCCTCAGAATGCGCCCCAGCGAGAACCGGGGCGCGGCCGGCGCGAAGACGGCCACGTCGAACTCCGCCACGGGGCGGCCCGCGAGCTCGAGCGCCCGGCGGCAGGCGTCGTCGAACAGCCCGGTGCGGTCCACCAGCCCCGCCTCGACCGCAGCGCGACCCGAGTAGATGCGCCCTTCGGCCTTGGCGCGAATGTCCTCGCGGGTGCGCTTGCGCGCCGTCGCGACATGGTCGAGGAAGTCCACGTAGGTCTCTTCGATCTCGGCCTCGAGCGCCGCCCGCTCGGACTCAGTGAAGCCGCGCGACGACGAGAACAGCCCGGCGTTCTTGCCCCGGGTGACCAGGGTGCGGTGGACGCCCAGCCGGCCGAGCAGCCCGGACAGGTCGAACTTCCCGGCGAAGACACCGATCGACCCGGCCACCGCCAGCGGCGCCGCCCAGATCTCGGTGCCTCCCAGCGCCGCCATGTAGCCGCCGCTCGCGGCCACCTCGTCGAAGTAGGCCACCACCGGCTTCTTCTTCGCGGCCCGCTTCACCTCGTCCAGAATGAGCTCCGACCCGAGCGCCGACCCGCCGGGGCTGTCGATGTGCAGGACGATGGCGCGGCACCGGGCGTCCTTGGCGGCGCTGCGCAGGGCCCGGGCGATCGTTTCCGACCCCGAGAACCTCGGGCCCACGCCCCGCCCATGGACGATCATCCCGCCGAGCGGCACCACCGCGAGCCGGGGCCTGCGCAGCAGCCGCTTCCACGTCCCGGGGGCCCAGAGCAGCGACGCGGCGTAGGCATCGAACGGAGCGAGCCGCGGTCCCTTTTCCTTGGGGTCGATCTCGGCTGGAGCCGGAATCGGCAGGCCGGCGAGGAAGCGCCCCAGGTCGGCGCGACTCACCACCGCGTCGATGAGGCCTCGGACCTTGGCCCGCTTGGCGCTGTAGGGCCCCTCGTCGACCCGGGCCCGGGCCTCCTCGGGGGCGAGCTTCCGCCCCCGGGCCAGCGCCGCCACCAGGGCCTCGTACCGCTCGTCGAGCAGCCGCTCGATGGTCTCGCGCTGGATGGGGCTGACGACTTCGTTGGTGAACAGCTCGGGCGCGGTCTTGTGCTCACCCCGCCGAATGAACTGGGCCTCGACCCCCAGGCGCTTCAGGCCGACGCCCAGGGCGGTGGCCTCGGCAGAGAACCCGGTCAGCTCGAGGCGCCCCGCGGGCGGCATCGCGATTCGGTCGGCCGCGCACAGAAGCTCGAGCTCGCCGTTGCCCGCGCTGACCGCGAAGCCGACCACCTGCTTGCCGGCGGCCCGCAAGGTCTGGAACAGCAGGGCGATCGAAGCACGCTTGGCCGCCGAACCGGCGAAGCCGTCGAGCTCGAAAACCGCCCCCTTCACCCGCGGGTCGGCTGCCAGTAGCGCGAGCTGGGTACGCAACTGTTCTAGCGACCGCACCACCTCCGGCTCGGCCCTGCGAAGCTGCAGCCAGCGGCGCCGGACGAGCCTGTAGGGCGGGTCGCCGGCCAGCTTGAATCGAACCCACTCGGGCCGCCGCCGCGCCCTCACGGCTCGCCCCGGCAGCACGAGCAGCGCGAAGGTCGCCACGACGAGGTTGCGGACCAGCACTGCCAGGAAGCGCACCATGGGCGGCGCAGCCTAACCCCAATCGAGCGCGGCGCGGGGGCCGTGCTAACGTCCGGAGTTCATGAGCGGGAAGCTCGCCCGAATCGCCCTCGTCGCGCTCGCGCTGCTGGTCAGCGGCACGGCCATCGCCGGGCGCCAGCCCCAGGAATTCCGCGAGTCCACCAAGATGACGGACGAGGAGATCGCGGCCGCGAAGCTGCGCGGTCGGACGCGGTTGCCCGCCTACGGCGAGACGCTCGAGGCGCCGCCGAAGCCTTTCCCGTGGATGTTCGTCGGCCTGATTGCGCTGGCGTTGATCACCGCCTTCCCGTTCGCGGTGCGCTCGTACCGCGACATGGCGAACGAGCTGAAGCGCGACGAGACACCGCCCCGGGCCCGGGACGACACCGACGCCTAGCCGGCGCGCGGACCCACCGTCACCTCGCCCGCGGGCGTGACGTCGATGGCGACCGGGAGAAACTGCTGCAGCACCCAAGCGTGCGTTTCCAGGTGCGGCGTCACCTCGGCGGCGACATAGCGCGTGGTGGCAGGGCTCGACGGCCCCAGCCGACCCGCCGCGAGCAACGCCGCCGGGAGCAAGAGCTGATCGCCCAGGTGGGTGTCGACCACGCCGCCGCTCTCCATGAAGCGCGCCAAGGCGTCGGCCGCCTCGCGCCCCACCAGCTCGGCCTGCCGGCCCTTCGCGCCCAAGGCGGAGAAGCCGGCCAGGGTATTCTCGAACTCGGCGAGGATGAAGACCGCCGTCCCCTGCGAGCGCGTGCTCGGCAGCGGCAGGTTTTCGGCGTCGCTCAGAATGCCGCGGGCCCGCAGCGCCACCACCGCCGCGCGTCCCTGGCGTTCGGCGATCTCGAGCGGCAGGCCGGCCACGAACGAGGTCACCTGCACGTCGCGCAAGGTGCCTCGCGTGGGCAGGTCAACCCGATTCGGCGGCAGGTTGTTGGGTGAGATGATCGCGCGAAACTCGCCCGCCCCCGCGGGGTGAAACCCCGCGTACCGAAGCTGCAGCTTGCCGTGCAGCCCGTAGGCGCTCATCACCGGCAGCCACACCCAGGACAGGTAGTGGTACGGCGGGCTCTTCGGAACGTGGGTGCCTCCACGCAGCACCAGCTGGCCGCCGCCGGCCAGGGCCAGCGGGAAGAAGAGGCACTGCAGCAAGAGCGTCGTCGAGCCGGCCGTGCCGACGTCGAGCACGTACTCGCCCGGCTTCACCGGCCCCGGCCGGAAGACGAGCTCGGACGCCCCGCGGGCGGCTCCTTCCGAGCTCGAGGCGCTCACCGCCTCGGCTCCGCGCACGCAGGCCAGGTGCTGCGGCCGCAAGCCCGGCGGCTTCCGCTTCGCGCGAATCTTCGCCAGCCGGAAGGGGCGCCCGGTCACCAGCGAGAGCGTCAGGGCCGTGCGGAGAATCTGGCCGCCCCCCTCGCCGTGGCTGCCGTCGAGTTCGAGCAGGTCGCGGGTGGGGCCGGGGAAGGCCAAGGCAAACCGACAGTACCAGACATTCTTCGGCTACTGTCGCCGCGCTTGGCCTTCGCCCTCTTCGCGATCACCTACCTCTTCATCGCCGGCTCGGGCCTGCCCTTCCTCAAGCTCGACCGCCCGGGCGGGGCGCAGCTCGGCGCAGTGGCGATGGTGGCATTTGGAGTGGTGGCGCCGGCCGAGGTGTTCGGCGCCAGCGACGACCCGGCCCACCGCGCGATCGACTTCGACACCCTGGTGCTGTTGCTCGGGATGATGCTCTTGGCGAGCTACCTCACCCGCGCGGCCTTCTTCCGGGCGGCGGGGTACTGGGCGGTCCGGCTCGCCCGGTCGCCCCGCATGTTGCTGGTGGCGCTGGCGCTGGTGAGCGCCCTCTTGTCCGCGTTCCTGGTGAACGACACGGTCTGCCTGATGCTGGCACCGCTCGCCCTGGTGATGGCCGAAGACGCGAAGCTGCCGGCGACGCCCTATCTCTTGGCGGTGTGCATGGCGTCGAACGCCGGGTCGGCGGCCACCTTCACCGGCAACCCGCAGAACATGTTGGTTCAGGGGGCTTCGCACCTGTCCTACGCCGGCTTCGCCGCCTACATGGCGCTGCCGGCGGCCCTGTCGACCGCGGTGGTGGTGGGCGTGCTCCTCGTCGGGTTTCGCCACGCGCTGCCCGCCGGGCGCTTCGCCCCGCACCCGCCGCCTCCGCCCGTCGATCGGCCGCTGCTCGCCCTATGCGGCGTGACGCTGGCCGGAGTCATCGCCGCTTTCTTCGCTGGCCTGCCGATGGGCTGGAGCGCATTGGGCGGCGCGGCGGTGGTGATGGCGCTGTCCCGAAAGCCCCCGCGCGAGATGATCGAGAAGGTCGACTTCGTCCTCTTGCTCTTCTTCGCCAGCCTCTTCGTCGTGGTCTACGGCGTCCAGAAGGAAGGCTGGGCCGAACGGATGCTGTCGCTGGTGAGCCCCCTGTGGGCCGGCGCACCCGGGCGGGAAGCGGCCGGCTTCGCCGCCCTCACGGTGGTGGCGTCGAACCTCTTCTCCAACGTCCCGTTCGTGATGCTGGCGCGCCACTGGGTGCCCACGATGCACGCGCCGGTGATGGGCTGGCACGTGCTGGCGCTGGCGTCGACGCTCGCTGGCAACCTCACGCTGGTCGGCAGCGTGGCCAACCTGATCGTCTTCGAGACCGCGCGCGGCCGTTCCGAGATCTCGTTCTGGGGTTACTTCAAATACGGGCTCCCGGTGACGGTGCTGTCGCTCTCCCTCGGGCTGGCCGCGCTCTTCGCCGAGCACGCGCTGGCGGGCTAGATCGGGTCGGGGGACGGAAGCTCGGTGTCGGCGGGCGCCGACTTCGGGGCCCCGTCCCGGCCCGGCGCACGCCCCTCGGACGCGGGCCGCTCACCCTCACCCGGGGGCGAGCTCGAGCCACCCAGCCGGTTGGGCGGGTTGAGGTCGGTCGCGAACTGGGCAGCGACCGCGTCGATGAGGGTGGTCAGCTCGGTCCGGAAGACGGGGGGGCCCTCGGGCTCTTTGGCGACCCGGAAGGGGTCGACGTGGGGGCTTAGGCTGTCGACCTGGTCGGCGCGGAAGGCCCGGCGCCAGACGGTGCCTCCGCCGTCGAGGAAGAACATGCGCCCGTACCCTTCGATGAAGGCGCCCGCGCGGCCGCCCTTGCTGCGCATGCCGTAGCTCTCGACGACGAACTCGACGACCGCGTCGACGCCGAGCGGCTTCAGCAAGTCATAGTCAGGGGCGTTCGCTGGCACCTCCTCGACGAGGAAGCTCTGCAGCGTCGACGCCACCCGGGCCGGGTCGGCCGGCTGAGTCCACGGGCGTTCCTGCGGCAACAGCGCCAGCGTCTTGGTCCTCAGCCCTTCCGACACCTCGAAGCGCGTCATGCCCTTGCCGAGCTTGGCCGCCAGGCGGCGGTCGGCTTCCTTCGGGTCGAGCTTCTTCAGCTTCGGGCCGTAGCTGCCGTCGTCGCGAAACACCAGGGACTTGGGACCGGCCCCTTCCTCGATGCGTGAGATGAAGGCCGGGCGGACGACCCGGTCGAGCGAACCGCCCGAGAGCGCCTGGTAGGCGCACCCCGGGCCGAGCGCCAGCAAGGCCAGCATGCCAACGTGTCGAATGCCCATGGCGAAGTCATAGCCTGAACGCGCTGGACCAGCGAGCGCGATCGAGGTACGAACCCGCGTCGGTTTGTACTTCCTCGGAGGGGAGTTCGTCATGCCCAGTCGCCGTGTTGCCCCGAGCCTGTTGGCAGCCTGCTTCGCGCTCTCCCTCTGCGCCTGCACGGAGAAGAAGGCCGAACCCGAGGCGACGAAGCCCGCCGCCGTCGAAGCGCCCAAGCCCCCGCCGCCCCCTGCCCCCGCGCCGGCCAAGGTCGAGCGGGCGCTGAAGGAATGCGCCGCGCCGGTCGAGATCGCGGCGGCCACTGCGGTGAAGGTGGGCGACCGCGACGCGAAGTCGGCCGGCTACAAGCTGACCTTCGAAGGCAAGAAGGCCGACGGGCAGCTGGTGCTGGGCGTGCTGGGCCCCATCAACGAAGACTCGGGGCAGAACATGCTCGCCCTGAAGAAGTACGTGAAGTTCTTCGAGGAAGACAAGGCCGACGCCATCATCGTCACCGGCGACGTGGGCGAGGTCGCCGACGGCATCGCCCGGGTGCTGAAGGTGCTGGCCGAGACGAAGCTGCCGGTGCTCGTGGTCATCGGCAACCGCGAGTGCCGGGCCGAGTTCACCGACGGCGTCAACCTCGCGAAGAAGGAATTCTCGAACATCATCAACCTCAGCGAGACGAGGGCCGTCGAGTTTCCCGAGCTGACCATCGTCTCGCTGCCGGGGTACCACGACCCGTCCTACATTCCTTGCGCGACGGGCTGCCAGTACTTCAAGAGCACGGTGGACGAGGTCATCAGCATGGCCAAGGAAGCCAAGCGGCCGGTGATGATGGTGGCGCACGGGCCGCCCCACGGCGACGGCAGCCAGGCCCTCGACTACGCCTCGGCGGGCGGCAACGTCGGCGACCCCGAAGAGAACCGCGCGATTCGCGAGGGCAACATCGCCTTCGGCGTGTACTCGAACATCAAGGAAGCGGGAGGCCGGGCGACGTCCGACGCGGCCGGCACCACCCAGTTGAAACAGGCGACTCCTTCCAAGACGCTGTACCTGAACCCGGGCCCGGCCGACACGATGGGCTGGGAATTGAACGACGGCACCAAGAGCGTGGGCCTCGCGGCGACCGTCACCTTGAAGGACGGCCAGGCGAGCTTCAAGCTGCTGCGCGCCAAGCCGATGACTCCGGCCGAAAAGGCCGACGCGAAGAAGCTCGACCCGCCCGCGCGGCCGGGCGCCGAAGGGAAAGAAGGCGCCGACACGGGCGCTCCGGTCCCCGACAAGGCCGCCGAAGGGGCGAAGGTCCCCGCGCCCGATTCGAAGAAGTAGCCGGCCCCCGTCCATCGTGAGTATCCCCACCTCCACCAATTCGGGGAAGAAGCGCCGCCTGGGAGAAATCCTCAGGGACGCGGGGCTGCTCACCGAAGAGCAGCTCCAGGCGGCGCTCCAGGAACAGCGCAAGTGGGGCGGCAAGCTCGGCCGCACCCTCGTAGAGATGGGCTTCATTCAGGAAGAGATGATGATGAAGGCCCTGTCGAGGCAGTTGACGCTACCGCTGGTGGACCTCGACCGGACCGCGCTGTCCCCTGACATCGTCCAGTGGTTGAGGGTGGACATGGCCGAACGCTGGGGGGTTTTTCCGCTCGGTGGCGATCGCAAGGCGCGGGTGATTCACCTGGCGACGTCCGACCCCACCAACTCCGCGGTCATGCGCGAGATCGCCGACACCACCAAGATGAAGCCGAC
>JAHFDQ010000302.1 GCA_023248915.1 Archangiaceae bacterium
GCGCTCGCGCTGGCCCGCATCGCCGTCGACCGGCGCGACGACGTCACCCTCGCCCGGTCCGAGCTCGGCCGGGGCCTGGCGGCCAACCCGCAGGGAGACCGCGCCCGCGACCTGAAGGCGCTGCTCGCTTCGCTGCCCGCCGAGGCCGCGAAGACGCCCGAGTCGGACGCTTCTGCTGGCGCCCGGGCCGCCGCCTCCAAGGCGTCGCCCGAGTTGGACACGTCGGCCAAGGTTCACGCTGCCGCCTCGAAGTCGGTTCCCGACCCGGACGCCTCGGCCAGGACTCGCTCCTTCGCCGCGAAGTCCCCACCCGTCACGGATGCCTCGGTCAAGGCCCACGCGGTCGCCTCGAAGCCGGTTCCCGACCCGGACGCCTCGGCCAAGGTCCGCGAGCCGACCCGCGCCTCGACCGAGACGGTCGCCGAGGCGATCGCCAAGCTGTCCGCGAAGCTCAAGCCGCCGCCGTCGGAACAGCCGGCCGACGCCGACGAGCCCGAAGCGGACGCGCCCCGGCCCCCGGTTCCGACGCTCGAGCGGGTGCAGGAAAGGCTGCGCTCGGTGCGCGTCGGCAGCGCAGCCGACGAACCCGCCCGCCGCGTCGACGAGAAGGCCGCCAAGGAGCGCCTGCGCCGCGTCGCGAAGGACGAGCGCGAGTCCGAGGTGACTCTGGCCGAGCAGCTCGGCCTGAAGGTCCGGCGGGTCGTCATCGACGCTGGCCACGGCGGCCACGACACCGGCGCGGTCGGCGCCAAGGGCACCCGCGAGAAGGACGTGACGCTGGCCATCGCCCAGCGCCTGTCCGAGCTGCTCACCGTCGCCGGGCTCGAGGTGGTGCTGACCCGCGACGCCGACACCTTCGTGCGCCTGGAAGACCGGGTGCGCATCGCCAACGAGGCGCGCGGCGACCTCTTCATCTCGGTGCACTGCAACTCGGCGCCGGGCTCGAGGCTGCGCGGGGTGGAAACCTACACGCTGAACACCTCGTCCGACCGGTACTCGATTCGGCTGGCGGCCCGCGAGAACGCCTCTTCCGAGAAGGGGCTCTCCGACCTGCAGTTCATCCTCGCCGACCTGGCCACCAAGGCGAACACCGAAGAATCGTCGCGCCTGGCCTCGAAGGTGCAACACGGCCTGGTGGCCTCGCTGGGCGAGAAGCACCGGGGCGTGCGCGACCTGGGCAACAAGGAAGCGCTCTTCTACGTGCTCCTGGGCGCGAAGATGCCCTCCGTTCTGGTCGAGACGTCCTTCCTGTCGAACCCCGACGAGGAGCAGCTCCTGGCCAGCCCCGAGTACCAGGAAGAGATCTCGACCGCCATCGCCGCCTCGGTGCAGGAATTCCTCGGCGACCGGCTGCGGCTGGCGAAGGTCGACTGAAACCGTGTAGAGCTGGGGCATGGCCTTTGGCGCCCTCGCGCTCGGGTGGGTGATTGCCGCAGCGCCCCCGCCGGCCGGCTTCGACGGCCCGCCCCCGCCCCTCGGCCGCGTCGGCGACGTGGTCGAGCCCGTCCAGCCCGGCGGTTATCCGTCGAACGAGCGCGTCGAGCTCGTGACGCTTCCCGGGTGTCCGCGGCCGCAGGCCCTTCGCTTGTCCCGTTTCGTCGCGGGCGCGGCCGAGGCCGGGGCCGAGCTCGAGGCCTGGCTCGCGGCCCCCGGGCCGGGGGCGCCGCCTGGGCTCGCCAGGAAGCTGTTCGACGACCCAAGGGCGCTCGGCGAGACGGTGAAGCGGGCCCGGCAGAGCGGCCCCGTACAGGGCGCGCCGTGCGACCCGCTCCCGGCTCGCGACGGGTGGAAGCTGGTCCCTGCCCGGGCCCCCTCGAAGCTCTGCAAGGCCAAGGCGGCCAGCCCTGCCGGCGGGCCCGACTTCGCCTTCTCCCTACCGGGCCAGCAGGCCGTCTCGGCGGTCGTCCGGATGAGGCCGGCGCCTTCCCGGCAGGCCGACCGGTGCCGGCCCCGGCTGTCGGCCGTCCTGTTCGATCTCTCCGGCAAGGCCCGCCTGCGCTACCAGGCCGACTTTGGAGGCGGGCTCGAAGTCGAGCTGGTCGGCGACCGCTGCGAAGAGCTGGCGCTCGTTTTCGATGCTGCCGCCCAGAAGTTCCGCGCGGTTCCGCGCAACGCTTGCACGCCCTAGGGTCGAGTCCGAGACCCCGGGGAAATCCTGCGCCCCTCCCGCTGTTACAGCCCATGCAGGCAATCGAGCCCCGACACCGGCCGCCGGACGTCCCGGAGGCGGCGCGAGCACGAGGATTTTCGCCTGGTTGAAAGGCGTGGCGCGGCATCGGGTCGCTGTTACGAATGGCAGGAAGGGCGAGGGCCTTGCTTGCATCGAGGCGCTTCGGACCCAAGTTTCAGGCGAAGGCGACAGGGCGGCGGGCTGACAGCACGGAGGAAGACAAATGGCGGACAAAGACAACAAGGGCAGCATGACGGTCGCGGAGGCGGGGCGCAAAGGCGGGGAGACTGTCCGCAATGAGCGCGGTCGCGAGTTCTACGAGACCATCGGACGAAAGGGCGGCGCGACGGTGAAAGCCGAGCGCGGGCGTGCCTTCTACGAAGAGATCGGCCGGAAAGGCGGCGAGACCGTCAAGGCCGAACGGGGCAGGGCCTTCTACGAAGAAATCGGCAAGAAGGGCGGCGACCGGGTGAAGGCGACCCGGGGCCCCGGCTTCTACGAAGAGATCGGCCGCAAGGGCGGTCAGAAGGTCAAGCGGCTGATCGAAGAGGGCAAGCGCGCGGCCAAGGCGGCGCTCGACAAGGCCGCGCTCGACAAGGCCTCGGAACCCGTGAAGGAGTAACACCGAAACGGGCGTATAACCGCGCCCGTGCATCTGGTTCTGGTGTTCCTCAACCGGCCCGACCAGCCCGAGCGGGTGCTCGCCCGGCTGCGCGAGGCGGCGATCGCCGACCCGCTCTTCATCCGTGCGCGGAGCACGGCGGCCGCGCTCTCGGCCGAGGTGCCCGTCTTCGCGGGGCTTCGGTCGCTGGCGCTGGGCGCCGACGAAGACCGGCTGGTGCTGGTGAGCCTCAAGTCCTTTCCCTCGCCCGAAGAGGCGGGGAAGGTGATCTCCCGGCTGCAGCTCGAGCTCGACGCCGACACTCCTCCTTCGGGCCGCGTCGTCGCCTTGCCAGTCGTCAGCGCCGGGCACGAGTAGGCGGCCGCCGTGAGATCTCTCCTCGTCTTCGGGGTCGCCGGGGCGCTGTCGGTGCTGGCATCCAGCCGCAAGCTGCTGGAAGTCGGCCGACTCTTCGAGCTGGCTCAGCTCTTTGCGAGCGGGCTGTCCTTCCTGGCGGTGGGTGTCCTGCTCGGCCCCGGAGCGCTCCGCCTCATCCAGCCCGCCGACCTCGAGCAGATGCGGCCGCTGGTGGTGGCGGGGCTGGGGCTGGGCGGCCTCCTGATGGGGTTGAACATCGACCTGCGCGTCCTCAGGCGCCTGCCCGGAGCTGTCTACTCGGCCACGTTCGCGCAGTCTGGGCTCACCTTCGCCGCCGTGGCGGGGCCCGTGGCCGCGCTCCTCGTCGGCACCGGGCAGCTACCGCTCGGGGAAGCCGTCGGGCCCGCGGCGCTGTTGGGAGCCGCCGCCAGCATCTCGTCGGGGCACCTGGCGGTGCTCTGGTCGAGGTCGGGCCGGCTCAACCGGGCGCGGGGGCTGTCGGTGGCGCTCCTCGCGATGTTGGACGACCTGACCGGCGTGGGCGTGCTGGCGGTGGCGCTGGCGCTCGGGTCGGGCAGCACCCCCACGGATGGGCTGAAGCTGGTGGGCCTGGCCCTGGCGCTGGGACTGGCCTGCGGCGTGTTGCTGGCCTTCCTGGCGCACGGCCGCGGCGAGAGCGGTGAGCTGGTGGCCATCGCCCTGGGAGGGGTAGGGCTGGTCGCTGGGGCGGCCGCGTACCTGCGGGTGTCGGCGCTGATCGCGGGGCTGGTGTGCGGGGCGGTGCTTTCGCTGGTCGGCGGGAAGGCGGTGGCGGCGCTGGTGCGCGCGCTCCAGCGGATAGAGCGCCCGGCGTTTCTGCTCCTGGTGTTTCTCATCGGGGCGCACGTCGACCCGCGGCTGCCGCTGACCTGGGCGCTCCTGCCGGTCTTCGTGGCGTTCCGCTTTCTCGGCAAGGTGGGCGGAGGTCGGCTGGCCGCCGCTGCACTCGACGGCGTGCTCGACGTGCCGCCGCGCCTCGGCTACGCGCTCATCGCCCAGGGCGGCGTGTCGCTCTGCGTGGTGACCGAGTACCTGCTCTTGGCGCCCGGCGCGAGCGCTGCCCTGGTGTTCCCGGTGGGGGCGCTGGCCGCGCTCGTGAACGAAGCGCTCGCCAGCCGGGTGTTCGCGCGGAGCCTCGACGGTCCGGCTCGCGCCTCGGTGGAGCCCGGCGTATGACGGCCTCACCCCGAGCCGTCCAGTTCCTGGTGGGGGCGTACGCCTTCTACGCCAGCCGGGTGTTCGCGCGAGGCCCCATAGGTCTGGTTCGTGCCCCGGCGGAGCCCAGCCTATGACGGCCGCGCCTGGCGCAGCCGTGCGCCTCGTGGGGGCGTCCGCCCGGCTGGGGCTGCTGGTCTGCCTGCTGGCGGCCATCGCCGCCGCGCAGTGGGTGCGCGCCGACGCCGGCACGCCCATCACTCTGGCCGCGGGGGCGCTCCTGTTGTGCGCGCTCTTCGCCGGGACGCTCGCCGGCGAGCTCGGCCTGCCCCGGCTGTCCGGTTACCTCCTCATCGGCATCGTGATCGGGCCCCACGGGCTGGACTTCATCCCGCGCGAGGGCGTCGCCGGGCTCGACCTGGTGAAGGGCCTGGCGGTCTCGCTCATCGCCTTCACCGCGGGCGCCGAGCTGAGGCTCGCCTTCGTGCGGCGCGCCGGGCTGCGGGTGCTGGGGCTGGCCGGGGCCCTGTCGGGCGCGGTGTTCGCGACGTCGGCGGGCGCGCTCCTGGCCCTGCGCCCCTTTCTGCCCTTCCTCCGCGACCTGCCGCTGTCCCAGGCGGTGGCGCTGGCCGCGCTGGCTGCCACGGTGATGGTCTCGTTTTCGCCCACCGTCACTATCGCCATCATCCAGGAAACGCGGGCCCGAGGTCCCCTCGCCGAGCTGTTGATGGCCCTCGTCATCCTGGGAGATCTGGTGGTGATGTTGGCCTTCGCGGTCGCCGCTGGCTGGGCCCGGGCCAGCTTCGGGGGCCCGCTGGACGTGGCAGGGCTGGCGGGGGGCGTCGGCTGGGAATTGTTCGGCTCGCTCGCCATCGGAGCGGCGGCGGGCCTCGGGACCACCCTCTACCTCCGCTGGGTGGACCGCGAGCTGCCCATCTTCGTCTGCGCCGTGGCTTTCGCGTCGGCCGAACTGGGCGCCGAGCTGCACCTGTCTCCGCTCTTGCTGTCGCTGGCGGCCGGAGCCGCCGTCGTCAACCTGGACCCGGCCCAGTGCGCCAAGCTGAAGGGGGCGCTCGAGCGCGCCAGCATGCCGGTGCTGGCGCTGTTCTTCGCCGGCGCGGGCGCGGGACTAAACCTGAGCGCCCTTCGGGTGGTGGGGCCGGTGGCGCTGGCGCTGGGGGCGCTCCGGGCGTCGACCATCTACGGGACGACGTGGCTGTTCGACCGCGGCGAACCAAGAAGCTCGAGTCGTTTCGCCTGGATGGGCTTGGTCTCTCAGGCGGGAGTCACCATCGGCTTGGCGGCCCTGGTGCGCCGCACCTTCCCAGCGGGCGGTGCCGAAATAGAGGCGCTTGTCCTCGCGCTGGTGGCCCTCAACCAGCTCGTCGGACCCGTGCTTACTCGCAAGGCCCTCGACCGGGCAGGCGAGATCTAGCGCCGGGCACCCGAAAACGGTGTAGGAAGCCCCCCCCAAACACCCATGGCCGCTCCCATCATCGCCGTCGACCCGATTCACCCTCAGCCCCGCCACGTGGAGAAGGCGGTGCAGGAGCTCGAGGACGGGGGGCTGATCGCCTACCCGACCGACACCTACTACGGCATCGGGTGCGATCTGCTCAACAAGAAGGCCATCGACCGCCTCTTCGCGCTGAAAGACCGAGACCGCCGGAAGCCCCTGTCCTTCCTCTGCCCCGACCTGGCCGACGTGGCGAAGTACGCCCACGTCTCGAACTTCGCCTACCGCACCATGAGGCAATTGACCCCCGGGCCCTTCACCTTCGTGCTCGAAGCCACCCGGATAGTGCCCGAGATGATGCAGACCAAGCAGAAGCAGGTGGGCATCCGGGTGCCCCAGGCTCCGCTCATGCTCGCCATCGCCAAGCGCCTGGGCCGGCCCGTCGTCACCACGTCCGCGACCAACAAGGACGGCGAGGCGCTGATCGACGCGAAGGACATCAAGGACAAGCTCGGCAACCGCATCGATCTCATCCTCGACGGCGGCGTCCAGCGGAGCGAACCGTCGACCGTGGTGTCGTTGCTCGGCGACCGCATCGAAGTCGTGCGGCAGGGCAAGGGCATCATCGTCGGGGCGGACGAGGCCGAGGCGTAGCCCGCAAAGGGAAGGCCCAGCCTCTTTCGAGACCGGGCCTCGGTGAAGCTTCGCGGATTCAGTCCTTAGGCGACGGGACGAACGTTCGCGGCCTGCAGGCCCTTCGGCCCCTTGTTCACGTCGAACTCCACCTTCTGGCCTTCGGCCAGCGTGCGGAACCCTTCCGTGGCGATCGCGGTGTGGTGGCAGAACACGTCGTCACCGCCGCCGTCCTGCGTGATGAATCCGAAACCCTTCGCATCGTTGAACCACTTCACAGTACCGGTAACCATTTCGTTTGTTCTTCTTTCGAGTTCGAGCCGCAAGAAGTGCGGTTCAGCCTTCCCGTTTGGATTGCGAAGGCGGCGGCCTTTTACACGTCACGCCTCCGAAAGTCGAGGCACCCCCCCCAAAGGTAAGTTGCAGCGGCCAAAGCCCCGCGTACCCTTGGCCTACCCGTGGAACCGCTGCTCGACCTCTTCATCGCCTTCCTGCGCGCCGAGCGGGGGCTGTCGGGCAGAACGGTGGACGCCTACGCCGCCGACGTGACGGCCTACCTGGCCGACCTCAAGGGCAGGGGCGTCTCGGAACCGGGCCAAGTCACCCGCGACGAGGTGCTCGCCCACCTGGGGACGCTCGGCCGGCGCGGCCTCTCGCGGCGCAGCCAGGCCCGGCATCTCGCAGCGCTCCGTGGCTTCCACCGCTTCCTCCGGGACGAGAAGCTGGCTCCGGCCGACCCGACCGAAGACCTCGACACGCCCCGTGGTCCCAAGAAGCTGCCGGCGTACCTCGGGCATGACGAGGTCGAGCGGCTCTTGGCAGCGCCCGACCCGGGGACGCCGGAGGGGGCCCGGGACGCGGCGATGCTCGAGCTCCTGTACGCGACCGGGCTGCGCGTGAGCGAGCTGGTGAAGCTGCCTGCCAACGACGTTCACCTCGAGGCGGGCTACCTGGTCGCGTTCGGCAAGGGGCAGAAAGAGCGCCTCGTGCCGGTGGGGGGCCCCGCGGTCGCGCGCGTGCGCGCCTACCTCGCAGGCCCGCGCGAGGCGCTGCTGCGCGGCCGGCAGTCGAGGGCACTGTTCGTCACCCGCCGGAAGGGCCCCTTCACCCGCATGGGCTTCTGGAAGCTGCTGCGCCGGTACGCGCGGAAGGCGGGGCTGACCAAGCGGATTTCTCCCCACACCC
>JAHFDQ010000303.1 GCA_023248915.1 Archangiaceae bacterium
CACAGAACAACTCGGCGAACTCGGCGACGTGGCCATGGTGATCGGCGCGCCGTTCGCGAAACTGCTTGGCCTGGAAGCCGTGGTTGAACTTGCCCAGGTCGTGCAGCGAGGCAACCGCAGCGAGTCGCTCGCGCAGAGAGGCATCCAGATCGGGAACGCCGCCCAGCCGGGAAAGCCGAGCGCGCCAGGTCGGCAGCTCCAAGAGCGCCAGCGTGACTGCACCCACGTCGGCGCAATGGTCGACGAGTGGGTGCCAGCGGGTGACCCGGTTCACCCCGTCTTGTTCGAGCTTGCCCCAGAAGGTTGTCGGTGGCCCGTCCATCTTGTCTCGACTTGAGCACATTTTCAGGTGCCCAAGATTCGGGTTGACGTACGGATCGCGGAGCATCTGAATCCTCGGCGTGAAACGCCTGCGATGTGAGAAGTGCGACAGGAAGTCTCCGCCGAGTTAGGCCTTCATCTGGAACCGGCTGCGGCTTCCTCTTGGCTCCGACGACGCGAAGGGCAAGGCACGAGTCCGCGAACTTCGGCTCTGCCCAGAGTGCATCGGCGAGTTCGCGTCTGATCGCGCTCGGGACGCCTTCCTGAAGCAGGCGGCGGCAAACAGGCGGTTTCGTTCGAATTCAAGCCGCAGTAGCAATTCGGTGAGAGGCACTGTGGCCGCCCGCGCACTCGACGCGCCCCGGGAGCGCCGGGACAAAGCGCTGGTCTGGTGACTCCACGCGGCAAGGACACCGTCGCCAGGGGCTCCTGACCATCGAGAGCCCTCGACTCCGCTCGGGCTGAACGGAGTCTTCGTTCAGGGCGCGTGGCGGAGCACCGTCATCGACCGCCCGGTCAGCTCGAGCCGGCCGCCAGCGGGCGCGCGCCCGTGAATCGGTTCGGCGCGGGCGGTGTCGACGATGATGTCCCACTCGGGGCCCCACTTCAGGGCCGGCAGGGTGAACTCGACCGCCTCGTGGTGGGCGTTCATCAGCACCAGCAGCGAGTCCCCGGTAATCAACCGGCCCTGGTTGTCGCGGGCGGCGATGGCGTCTCCGCCCAAGAGGTACGCCAGCGACCTGGCGAACGGCATCGCCCAATCGGCCGGCGTCATCTCTTCGCCGTCGGGGCGGAACCAGACCAGGTCCTTGAAGCGCGAGTCGCCGATGGTCGAGCCCTGGAAGAAGTGCCGGCGCTGGAGCACCGGCTGTGCCTTGCGCAGGTGGATCATCCGGGTGGTGAACTCGAGCAACTGCCGCGCCCGGTCGTCCAATTCCCAGTCGAGCCAGGAGATCTGGTTGTCCTGGCAGTAGCCGTTGTTGTTGCCCTTCTGAGTCCGGCCCAGCTCGTCTCCGGCCGAGAGCATCGGGGTGCCCACCGAGCAGAACAGCGACGCCAAGAGGTTGCGCTTCTGCCGCTCGCGCAGCGACAGGATGACCGGGTCGTCGGAGTCGCCCTCGACCCCGCAGTTCCACGAGAAGTTGTCGTCGCCGCCGTCGCGGTTGCCCTCGCCGTTGGCCTCGTTGTGCTTCTTGTCGTACGAGACCAGGTCGTGCAGGGTGAAGCCGTCGTGCACCGCCACGTAGTTGATGGACGCGGTGGGCCTTCGCCCCGACACCTTGAACAGGTCGGACGAGCCGGTCATCCGGTAGCCGATCTCCGCCGCCTGGCGGTCGTCGCCCTTCCAGTAGCGCCGCAGCGTCTCGCGGTACCGGTTGTTCCACTCGGCCCACAGCACCGGAAAGTTGGCGAGCTTGAAGCCCTCTCTGCCCACGTCCCAGGGTTCGGCGATCAGCTTCACCCGCGACAGCACCGGGTCCTGGTTGACGACGTCGAAGAACGCGCCGTCGGGGTCGAAGTCGCCCTTGGCCTCGCGGCCCAGGGTGGTGGCCAGGTCGACGCGGAAGCCGTCGACGTGCATCTCGGTCACCCAGTAGCGCATCGAGTCGGCGATGAGCTTCTGCACCATGGCGTGCTTTGCGTTCAGGCTGTTGCCGCAGCCGGTGAAGTCCTCGTAGCGCGAGGCGTCTTCCGGCGACAGCCAGTAGTAGGCCGGGTTGTCCAGCCCGCGGAAACAGAGCGTGGGCCCCAGGTGGCTGCCCTCGCACGAGTGGTTGTAGACGACGTCGAGAATCACCTCGAGCCCGGCCGAATGCAGCGCCTTCACCAGTTGCTTGAACTCGCGCACCTGCCCGCCGCGCGAACCCTGGCTCGAGAAGCGCTGGTCGGGGGCGAAGTACCCGAGGGTGTTGTAGCCCCAGTAGTTGGTCAGCTCGCGCTTGACGAGGAAGCCCTCGTCCACCGCCTCGTGCACCGGCAAGAGCTCGACCGAAGTCACTCCCAGCCGCTGCAGGTGCTCGAGCGCGGCGGGGTGGGCCAGGCCGGCGAAGGTGCCGCGCAATTCCTTCGGCACTCCGGGGTGGCGCGCGGTGAAGCCCTTCACGTGCAGCTCGTAGAGGATGGTGCGCCGCCACAGGTGCTCGGGCCGCCGGTCGTCGCCCCAGTCGAAGGCGTCGTCCACCACCACCGAGCGCGGCACTCCCCAGGCGTCGTCCCCGTCGTCGCGGGTGGACGCTTCCTTTTC
Organism: Archangiaceae bacterium; assembly: GCA_023248915.1. Taxonomy (GTDB): domain Bacteria; phylum Myxococcota; class Myxococcia; order Myxococcales; family Myxococcaceae; genus JAHFDQ01. Next base: position 2,567 of record JAHFDQ010000303.1, read on the forward strand.
CGCGCCCAGGCGGTAGCTGTGCACCGGCGCCCGCCAGTCCACCTAGCCCGAGAGCGCCTTGGCGTAAGGGTCGGTCAGGAGCTTCGACGGGTCGCAGCGCAGCCCCTTCTCGGGGGCGTAGGGCCCCTTCACCCGGTAACCGTACAGGGCCCCCGGCGAAAGGCCCGGCACGAAGCTGTGGAAGACGTGGCCGGTCAGGTCGGCCATCGGCGCGCGGAGAATTTCTCGCTTCGGGTCGTCGGGGTCGAACAGGCACAGCTCGACCATCTCGGCCTTCGAGGAGAAGACCGCGAAGTTGACGCCCTTGCCGTCGTACGAGGCGCCCAGCGGGTAGGCGACTCCGGGCCAGACTTCCATGGGTGTCCGAGTCTCCAAATGACGAGGGCCCGCCGATTGGCGAGCCCTCGTAAAGCGTCCAATTCAGCCGGTCGGTTACTTCAGCTGCTTGTTGACCAGCTTGGTCATCTCGAACATCGAGACCTGCTTCTTCCCACCGAAGACGGCCTTGAGCTTGTCGTCGGCGTTGATCATCCGACGCTCCTTGGCGTCCTGGAGGTTGTTCTTCTTGATGTACTGCCAGAGCTTCTTGACGACCTCGGTCCGCGGAATCGGCTTGTCGCCGACGATCTCCGCGAGAATCGCGGTCGGGGTCATCGCCTTCATGAACGCTGCGTTGGGCTTACGGGCTTTCTTTGCGGTCTTCTTAGCGGCCATTAGGTTTGAGTCTCCTCCCCTCAGGGGGACGTTAGCGGCTTCGTGCACAAAGCCGGGTGGCTGCTAGTAACAGAGCGCCAAGGCGAAAAACAGCCCTTTCCGCACTTTTTTCAGAGGTCGGCTTGACAGCCAGCGTTTGCATCGTCGATTGAGAAGCCCCCATGCGCGCACTCGTCACCGGAGCGAACGGCTTTCTAGGCACCTGGCTCACCCGTCGGCTGGTCGAGCGGGACGACTTCGTCCGGTGCCTCGTGCGCCGCGGCGGCGACGCCTCGAGCCTCGAGGGGCTCGAGGTGGAGCTGCTCGAGGGCGACGTGACCGACCCCGCCTCGCTCGGGGCGGCCGTGCGCGGCGTCGATGTCATCTTCCACCTGGCGGGGGTGCGCCGCGCGCCGGCCCGCGACCGCTTCTTCGAGGTGAACGCCGAGGGCACTCGCCACGTGTGCGAGGCGATGGCCGCGACCGGCGCCCCCCAGCGGCTGGTGCTCTGCGGTTCCTTGGCGGCGTCGGGGCCGTCGGCGCCAGACCGGCCCAGGCTCGAGGACGACCCGCTGGCGCCCGAGGAATGGTACGGGCAAAGCAAGGCCGAGGCCGAGCGCATCGCCTTCTCCTACTCCGACCGGATTCAGGTCACCGCGGCGCGCCCCTCGCGCATCCTCGGGCCGGGCGACCGCGAGAACCTGGTCTTCTTCAAGATCGTCAAGAAGGGGCTGCGGCTTCGAATCGGAGGAGCGCCCCGCCCCCTGTCGATGGTCGACGTGGACGACGTGGTCGAGCTGCTGCTGCTCTTGGCCGAACGCGACGAGGCGGTGGGGCAGGCCTTCTTCGCCGCCGGCGCCACCACCACCACGCTCGAACACATGCAGGACACCATCGCCGCGCACCTGGGCATCGAGGCGACCACGCTGTTCATTCCGCCTCCTCTCTTGCGGGGGCTGGGCCACGCCGCCGACCTCGCCTCGCGACTGACCGGCAGGCACCTGCCGCTGAACCGGAAGCTCGCCCGGCAGTTGCTCGCCCCCGCCTGGACCTGCTCGACCGAGAAGGCCGAGCGGCTGCTGGGGTACCGCCCGTCGCGCGCCCTCGACGACTCGCTCAAGCGGAGCGCCGCGTGGTATCAGCAGCGCGGTTGGATCTAGCCCCGATGCCGTTCACCAAGGCCGCCTTCTACGACGTCGACGGGACCTTGGTGTCGACCAACATCGTCCACGCCTACGCCTACTACGCGACCAACCGAGGCTCGCTGCTCGGCATCGCCGGGCGCACGCTGGCCACCGCCGCGTCGGTGCCGCTGTTCGCGACCCTCGACCTGTTCAACCGAAAGGTGTTCAACGAGTTCTTCTACCGGTACTACGCCGGCCTCTCGGAAGACCGGCTGCTGACGCTGGCCGAGGACATGTTCGAAGACGTGATGAAGCCGGCCATCTTCCCGAAGGCGAAGGACTTGATCGACGAGGCACGCCGCGCCGGCTGCAAGATTGTCCTGGTTTCGGGCGCGCTCGACTTCACCGTCCAGCCGCTGGCGCGCCACCTCGGGGCCGACGACGTGGTGGCCAACAAGATGCAGTACGTGGGCGGCGTCGCGACCGGCAGGGTGATTCCGCCCATCATCGAAGGGGCCAACAAGGCCAACGCCATCCGCGACTACTGCGTGCGCGAGCACCTGGCGCTCGACAAGAGCCACGCCTACTCGGACAGCGTCTCGGACTACGCGATGCTCGCGGTGGTCGGCCGGCCGACCGCGGTCAACCCCGACATGCGCCTCCGGTCCATCGCCCGGGCCTACAACTGGCCGGTGCTCGACCTCCGCTAGAAGAAACCCGCCCATGCGCCCACTGAAGACCCTGAAGAAGCTCTACGACGAGGAATCGCACATCGTCATCACCGAGAAGGGGTCGCCGCCGCGCGTGCTCTTCTCGGGAGAGGACTTCCTCCTCGAGGACCTGCCGGTGGACACCCGGGTGATTTTCCCCCGGCCGCCGTTGGAGGCCGTGCCGAACCTGAAGGCCGCGGTGCGCTGGGCCCTCAACCACCCGGAAGGGATGGAACCGCTGCACGCGCTCTTGCGCCCCGGCATGAAGGTGACGGTGGCGCTCGACGACATCTCGCTGCCGTTGCCGCCGATGAAGCTGCCCGACGTGCGGCAGACGGTGCTGGAGATAGTCCTCGACCTGTTGGCCGACTCGGGCGTCGACGACGTGCACCTCATCGTCGCCAACGCGCTGCACCGGCGTATGACCGACGCCGAGATGAAGCGCATGGTGGGGCAGAAAATCTTCGACGCCTTCCACCCCGACCGCTACTACAACCACGACGCCGAAGACCCCGACGGCATCGTCGAGCTCGAACGCACGGCCCACAACGAGGTGGTGGCGCTGAACCGGCGCGCTGCCGAGTCTGACCTCTTGGTCTACGTCAACATCAACCTGGTGCCGATGGACGGCGGCCACAAGTCGGTGGGCACCGGCCTGACCAATTACGCCTCGCTGCGCGCCCACCACAACCCGAAGACGATTCGCGAGTCCGACAGCTACATGGAACCGGCCCGGTCGGCGCTGCACCGGTCCACCGAGAGAATCGGCCGCGTCATCGACAAGCACCTGAAGGTTTTCCACATCGAGACGGTGCTGAACAACCGCATGTTCGACGGGCCGGTCGACTTCCTCGGCAAGAAGGAAGAGGACTACACCGAGCTCGACCGCCTGAAGTTCGAGGGCATGAAGTACGCCCTGTCGAAGATGCCGCGCGCGGCCAAGCGGAAGCTCTTCTTCGGCATTCCCGCCGGCTACGACTGCATCGGGGTGCACGCGGGCGCGACCGAACCCACCCACGACAAGACGCTCGAGCTGACCTGGAAGCAGTACTCGGTGCCGGTCGAGGGCCAGTCGGACATCGTCATCTTCGGCGTTCCCTACGTCTCGCCCTACAACGTCAACTCGATTCTGAACCCGCTGCTCTTGCAGGTGATGGGACTGGGCTACCTGTTCAACCTGAACCGGGGCGTGCCGCTGTTGAAGAAGGGCGGCGTCATCATCTTGTGCCACCCGGCGTACGACGAGTTCGACCCCGAGCACCACCCCAGCTACATCGAATTCTTCAATCGCCTCTTGCCCGAGACGCGCGACGCGGCGGTGCTCGAGAAGAAGTACGAAGAGGAGTTCGCGCGGAATCCGTCGTACGTGCACCTGTACCGGAAGGCCAACGCCTACCACGGGGCCCACCCCTTCTACATGTGGTACTGGGGCGAGAACGGCCGGCAGCACGCGGGCAAGGTGATTGTCGCCGGGGCCGAGAACAACCATGTGCCCGCGATGATGGGCTGGGAACGCACCGACACGCTGTCCGAGGCCATCGACGTCGCCCGCGGCTTCATGGGGCGAACCGCGCACATCTCGGTGGTCCACATTCCGCCCATCTTGCAGACCGACGTGCGGCTGTAGCGGGCAGAGCCGGAACTCGCGAAGGCGCGATTTCCCCCGCCAGGCGATAAACTCTGGCGGTACGAGCCAGTTTCGCGCAGAGTGCGTGTCGTATGGGCGTTCCTCTCGACGGGTCCGCGGCCCGCAGCTTGCGGACGCTCGAAGCCATCGTGGGCAGCCTGGGCGACGGCCTCATCGCGGCCGACACCTCGGGCGCCGTCATCGAGCTCAACGCCGTCGCCGAGCGGCTCGTCGGCCGGCCCCGGTCGGCCGCGCTGGGGCGACCCCTGCCCGAGGTGGCCCGGCTGCGCGATGAGGCGTGCCTGTGCCCGACCCGGACGAGGGAGCAGCTCCGCGCGGTGGCCGAGGCCCCCGAGCGGCCAGTGTTGCTGGTGGCCGAAGGGGGCGCCGAGCGCTGGGTCTACCCGGGGTGGACGGCGCTCCGCGACGCGGCCGGCAACGGGGTGGGCGACCTCTTGCTCTTGCGCGACGTCAGCGAGATTCGGCGGGCGAGGCAGCAGTTGCTGGTGTCCGACCGGCTCTCGGCGCTCGCGTGCCTGGCCGCCGGAGTGGCGCACGAAATCAACAACCCGCTGTCCTACGTGCACAGCAACCTGACTTTCCTCGTCGAGGCGCTGGCGGACGGAAGCTCGACCGTGCCGCGGGGCGAGCTCGCCCAGGCCGCCCGGGAAGCCCTCGAAGGCGCCGGCCGGGTGAGGGACCGGGTGGCCGACCTCGGCCGGCTGTGCCGGTCGAGCGCCGGGGCCCGCGAACCGGACGACCTCGGCCAGGCGGTGACGCGAACGCTGGCCGTCTGCGGTGGCGAGCTTCAGCGAAAGGCGCGGCTCACCACCGACCTTCGCCCGGCGCCGCTAGTCCTGGCGGCCGATGGAGAGCTGGGCCAGGTGGT